>JBECKS010000020.1:0-8763 GCA_040235395.1 Pseudomonadales bacterium
ACCCAAGGTTGCCCCCCTTTATATTGCCGCACTCTTCCACGATATAGGTAAAGGGTCTGGAAAAGACCATTCGGAATTAGGTGCAGAGTTAGTGATTCCATTCATGAAAAAACATGGTTTTGGGGAATGGGATACAGAACTGGTTTCATGGCTTGTTCAACATCACCTATTAATGTCCATGACTATTCAGAGAAAAGATCTGGCAGACCCAGATGTCATCAAGGAATTCGCGGAGCTTGTAGGTAATCAGGTTAGGCTAGATCATTTATTCATTCTTACTGTTGCTGACGTTAATGCCACCAATCCAACTTTATGGAATGGATGGAAAGCTTCGCTTTATAGAGAACTGTATACAAAAACAAAACAGATATTCAGAACAGGCAGCCAGAGTCATGACAACAGTGATCTGGTTGAAGGTCGAAAGCAGGATGCGCTAAATGCTCTCGCTACCCAGACAAATCTTCACGAAGGCTGCAAAGCACTCTGGGCAACGCTTGAAGATGAATATTTCATTCGTCATAACGGCATTGAAATTGCGTGGCAAAGCGAACAGATTCTGAAACATAAAGATAGCGGTCCTCTTGTTGCGATTCGCACAGAAGATAAAAAGTATCTTCCTCTCACCCAGATATTTACCTACACAGAAGATAGCCGAAACCTTTTTGCGGCAACGGTAACATTATTAAGTCAACTCAACCTATCAGTGGTAGATGCAAGAATCATATCAACCAGCGAAAACAAAGCGCTTAATTCCTATGTTGTGCTTGATGAAAACACAATGGAAGATCCCGCACCTGAAAAACATAAGGACATTATTGAATTCTTACAAACCAAACTGAAAGAGCCTGAAAAATTTGCCACCATCGTTAAATCAGGTGGAAACAAAATCATGCCTCGTCGCCTAAAACAGTTCACTGTTAAAACACAGGCAAGAATAAGTCATCCTGAAAATCAGGATTACAGCATCATTGAAATCAAGACCCTCGACCGACCAGGGCTTCTTGCAAGTATCGGTGCAATTTTTATGGAGTTTGATTTAAGTCTGCACAAAGCAAAAATCTCAACACTTGGCGAGAGCGTTGAAGATATTTTCTTTTTCTCTGACCAGAACAATTCCTCACTTCATCATCAGGATTTCTGTGAGAAACTTAAGGCACATATCGAGCAAAATCTTGATGAACAATTCAAGGCATCATCTCAAAAAAATCTGGGTGCAATAGCCATATAACAACTCGCTCATGAATCCTTTTATTAATAAATTACAGCCTTACCCCTTTGAAAAGCTTGCTGAGCTAAAAGCTGGGGTCACTCCCCCTAAACACTTACAACACATCGCTTTATCCATTGGCGAACCTAAGCATGAGCCTCCAGCTTTTGTTCTCGCTAACCTTCGTACCAATATGGAAGAAATAGCGAAGTACCCAACAACCAAAGGCAGTGATGAATTAAGGGAATGCATTGCACATTGGTTAGAAAAAAGGTTTTCACTGGCTTCTGTGAACCCGAATACTCAGGTGCTTCCTGTTAACGGAACAAGGGAAGCCCTGTTTTCCTTTGCACAGGCAAGTATTGATACCTCAAAAAAAGATGCCTTGGTACTGAGCCCCAATCCTTTCTACCAGATTTACGAAGGTGCTGCTTTTCTTGCTGGCGCTGAACCCTATTTCCTCAATTGTCTTGAGCAGAATAACTTTATTCCAGACTACGACAGTATTCCTGAATCCATCTGGAAGCGCTGTCAGTTATTATTTATCTGCACCCCCGGTAATCCTACAGGCTCCGTCACAAACATTGAGCAATTTACCAAGCTGATAGAACTGGCTCATCGCCATGATTTCATCATCGCATCTGACGAATGTTATTCTGAACTCTATCCCGATGAGGGCAATCCACCCCCTGGTTTATTGCAAGCAAGTGAAATAATGGGCAACAAGGATTTTTCACGTTGCGTAGTTTTTCATTCGCTTTCAAAGCGCTCCAATTTACCCGGACTACGATCGGGTTTTGTAGCAGGCGATGCCAGACTTCTTGAGCAATTTCTTAAATACAGAACCTATCATGGCTGTGCCATGTCAATTCCAACACAACTTGCCAGTATTGCCGCATGGAATGATGAAGAACATGTGATACAGAATCGTGATTACTATCGCCAGAAATTTTCCATCGTGCATGATTTGCTAAAAGACCATTATGAAATTTCGCTGCCTGACGCAGGTTTTTATTTCTGGTTAAAAACACCCATAGTAGATACTGATTTTGCAAGCCGACTATTCGCCCAGCAAAACATTACTGTGCTACCAGGGAGATTTCTCTCAAGAGACATCAATCAGATAAACCCTGGGGAAGGTTTTGTTCGCATGGCGATGGTCGCCGAAGTCGATGAATGTGAACAAGCAGCCCATCGTCTGGTAGAATTCTCAAAAATATTATCCTGATTCATAAATTCCAGATTCATTATGTCGATAAAAGTCTATGGCATTGCCAACTGTGATACCGTCAAGAAAACAAGGAAATTACTGGAATCAAAAAAAGTCGCTTATGACTTTATTGATTTCAAAAAAGCACCACCAAGTGATACCCAGATAAAAGGCTGGTTAAAACAATTTGGTGCGGAGACCCTGATCAACAAACGAGGTACTACCTGGCGTAAGCTCGATACAAAAAGCCAGGCTATGGCAGATAGCTCTGTTAACAATCAGGTTAAATTGTTAAAAGAAAATACCTCCATGATAAAACGCCCTATCATTGAATCGGGTTCAACGCATATCATAGGCTTCGATAAAGAAGCTATTGAAAAACTAAAGTAAGACAAATAGGAAAAATAATGAGCAAGTATTTCAGCATCGCCTTCGGCATTGGTAGCAAGAACAAAAAATCAGAGTGGCTTGAGGTGTGCTACCCTGCACCTTTATTTCAACCCGATGACAAACTGCTTACTGCAATTCAACTTAGCATTGAGTTAAAAGGCGGTAATGAAGTGATTGAACTCAATGCCAAGCAGGCGAAAAACTGCGCAAAAGAAATAGCTGCTATTGATGAACATCAGGCGAACATTCTAACTTCATTAATTGGAGACAAACCCTTAGTACTTTGTGCTCTGGAGAAAGATGAAGCACCAAGCTCGACGCCCGAAACTTATTTGAAGCTACAACTGCTTTCACATCGTCTGGTAAAACCCAGAAGTATCAACCTGAACGGCATGTTCCCCCTGCTGCCTAATGTGGCATGGACAAACCAGGGCGCAATAGACCTAGGCGAATTACAGGAAAGACAGATTGCTGCTCGTTTAAGTGGTGAAGTGCTTGAAATTAAATCCATTGATAAATTCCCGAGAATGACAGATTACGTGATTCCTTCCGGTGTACGTATTGCTCATACAGCTCGCATCCGACTAGGTGCTTATCTTGGCGAAGGCACTACCGTCATGCATGAAGGCTTCGTCAATTTCAATGCTGGGTGCGAAGGCCCCAACATGATTGAAGGCCGTATTTCTGCTGGTGTCTTTGTTGGCAGTGGTAGCGACCTGGGTGGCGGTTGCAGCACCATGGGCACCCTCTCCGGGGGAAATGAGGTAGTGATTTCTGTAGGTAAGGATTGCTTACTAGGCGCCAACTCAGGACTGGGCATTCCTCTTGGTGACCGTTGCACCCTAGAGGCTGGTCTTTATGTAACAGGCGGCTCGAAAGTGGAAGTGCTGGATGAAAAAGGCACCAAAGTCGATACCGTGAAAGCGGCAACTCTAGCAGGTAAGAGTGACCTGCTATTCATACGACACTCCATTACTGGTGCAATTCAGTGCAGAACCAATAAATCAGCTATTTCCCTGAATGAAGAGCTGCACTCGCATAACTAGGCTCAAATTCCGGGCATAAAAAAAGCGGCTAATGCCGCTTTTTTTATTTAAGAATCTTTTTTAAAGCTATTACAGCTAGGCACTAACCTAGGCAGTTCTGCACTGCAGCCATCAAGGCCTGCTCATCAACAGGTTTAACCAGATAATCCTTGGCTCCCTGACGCTGTCCCCAAACCCTATCCGTTTCCTGATCCTTGGTTGTTACCAATACCACGGGGATATTTGCCGTCTCAGGATCTTTAGTTAATTTACGAGTCGCCTGAAAACCATTCAGCCCAGGCATCACCACATCCATCAGGATTAAATCGGGTTTTTCAGCTTTAGCAACATCAATCCCACCCAAGCCATCTTCGGCTGTAATGACCTCATGGCCATATTTCGTGAGAATTTTGCTGAGATTCATCGCTTGTGTAGGTGAATCGTCTACAACCAGTATCAGTGCCATGCTGCATCCTTAAATGTGTAAGTTTTATCAGTAATCTAGAGAAACCACAGGAATCTGTAAACAGGTATTCCAGTTACAGGAAATTAAACCAATAAGGGGTAAAAAATCAAGAAATCCCACTCAGGCATTTCAGTTATACTACCTCTGAACTCATGTAAAAAAGATAAAGGAAGATACGGTGGCTCCAGCATTAAGCTTTTACTGGCACGATTATGAAACATTCGGAACAGAGCCGAGAAAGGACTGGCCTTCCCAATTTGCAGGCATAAGAACCGACGAAGCGCTCAATATTGTGGGTGAACCGTTAATGATTTATTGCAAACCTTCAGAAGATTGCTTGCCTCAGCCCGAGGCCTGCCTACTCACAGGCATTTCGCCCTTAAAAGCACTAAAAGAAGGCTTATCTGAAAAGGATTTCATTGCACGTATTTATCAGGAAATGAGCCAGGCTAATACCTGTTCTGTCGGTTACAACAGCATACGTTTTGACGATGAGGTCACGCGCCATGCCCTTTACCGTAACTTTTATGATCCCTACCAACGTGAATACACGAATGGTAACAGCCGTTGGGACATTATAGATCTAGTGAGAATGACCTACGCACTAAGACCAGAAAACATAAACTGGCCTACCAATGAAGAAGGCATCATCAGTTTTAAACTTGAACTACTCAGTAAAGCAAACGGGATTGGTCATGAAGCAGCTCACGATGCACTATCCGATGTTCTAGCCACCATTGGACTTGCAAAACTCATCAAGGAAAAACAGCCAAAGCTTTTCAATTTCTATTTTGATTTAAGAAAGAAACAGAAAGCACAGGAATTTTTACAACAGGCTTACCATGACCCTGTCATACATGTTTCCAGCAGATACCCCATTAACCAGCACTGTCTTGCATTGGTGATGTCACTTGCACCAGAACCCAGAAATAACAACGGTGTTGTTGTTTGTGATTTAACGAAAAACCCTGAACAACTTCTGGATTTGGATACTGAAACATTAAGAACACGGCTTTATACGAGAACAGAAGATTTGAATGAAGGTGAGGAAAGACCTCCCATTAAAACTGTGCATGCAAACAAGAGCCCAGCACTTGCTCCGAAAAATACCTTAAGAATAGAAGATCAGGAAAGACTTCAACTCGACATGTCGATGATTGAAAAAAACCAATTATTCATCCAGAAAAATGCTAAGGCACTTAGACAGAAAGTTACCGATATCCTGAGTGACAATCAGTTCAAGGATTCCAAGGATCCCGACCTGATGCTTTACAGTGGTGGTTTTTTTAATCCAAAAGACAAACAGAAAATGCAAACCCTGATTCACATGGATGCAACACAACTCACGAATGCTCAGGAAAATCTTAACTTCGACGACGGACGCATCGCTGAAATGCTTTTTCGCTATCGCGCCAGAAATTTCCCTGAGTCACTTCAAGCGGAAGAAAAACAACAGTGGAAAGCATTTTGCAAAAGTAAGCTAACGGGTGAAGTTGAAAATGCCAGTATTCATCTTGCTGACTATTTTGAACAGATTAAGCACTTACGGGAGCAACATGTTAGCGATGAGAAAAAAGTTCAGCTGTTAATAGAACTTGAAGAATATGGAAACAGGCTGCAATCACTCATCTAAACAAATTAATACAAGGTGCCCAATGACTGCATGGAATAGGCTTTCATGTCATCAAAAGCGCCACGTTTCATCTTGCTACACCATTCTGGATCACTAAGCAGCGCTCGCCCAATAGCAACCAGATCAAACTCTTCTCTTTCGAGACGCTCTGCCAGCTTATCGAAATCGTGATCAGCTTCATTAGTTGCTGCCAAATCCGTAAAACCTCCAGGACCACCTTTCAAACCTACACTTCCCACAGTAATGGTAGGCTTACCCGTAATTTTTTTGGTCCAACCAGCAAGATTAAGGGTAGAGTCTTCAAATTCCTGTTCCCAGAAGCGGCGAGTACTGCAGTCAAAAATATCAACGCCCGCATTGGTTAAAGGCTCAAGAAATTTTGCAAGTTCATCAGGTGTTTGCGCCAGTTTCACGCTGTAATCCTGCTGTTTCCACTGGGAATAACGCAACACGACAGGGAAGGATTCAGAAACACGTTTACGAATAGCTTCAATGATTTCCACCGCAAAACGTGTTCTTGCCACATAGTCACCACCGTATTTATCCGTACGAAGGTTTACTCCACCCCAGAAAAACTGATCAATCAGATAACCATGGGCACCATGAATTTCCACACCATCAAATCCCAAACGTTGCGCATCTTCAGCAGCCTGTGCAAAGGCTTCAATCACATCAGCAACTTCAGAATCCGTCATTGCATGGCAACGAAGCTTGCCTGGTGTTGAATAACCTGAAGGGCTGTAACCCGGAACCTCTGGCTCAGGTGGCATGCCCGCCTTGCGCATGGAACCCACATGCCATATCTGGGGCATAATCTTTCCACCCACTTCATGAACCGCATCAACAACATTTTTCCATCCTGCTAATGCATCCTCTCCAAAGAATCTTGGCACGCCAGGATAACCATTGGACGCAATGTGATTCACAGGCGTGCCCTCAGTGATAATCAAACCCGTGTCATGTGCAGCACGACGCTGATAATAATCCGCTGTCGCCTGCTCAGGTATCCAGTTTGGGCTGTGGTTACGGGTCATGGGCGCCATCACTAAACGATTTGGCAAGGAAAGTTTTTCAGATTCAAAAGGACGGAAAAGTAATTCCTGAATAGATGACATGCTGGCCTCAAGCTTTAATAGTAAAAATATTTAAGAGTAAAAAGTGTTGCACATCATAGTGAAAAATGACGTTGCTGTCAGTGAATGACAAAGACATTTCAGATGACAGACTCACAATTGGTCTTTCATTGATGCTTGGTTACAATCCCTGCACCATCATAAAGAGAACAAAAAAATGAAACTAACAAGCGGCAAGGAAACATACCTTCACGATGATGACTCCCATATCAAGCCTTTAAAACATCACTGGTGGGAAAATCTGAGTGAGGCCATTCAACACGAAGCCACCATACTCAAACATAAAACGAATTTTCTTCTGGCTAGCTTGCTTAAAATCCTGGACTGGATTATTCGAACCCTTGCACTTTCAGGTGCTCACTATTTTCTTATTAAGAAAAACCGGGAAGAAATTCTTTCACATCGTCCACAATGGGAGTTCTACAAAAAACTCGCGCTAGAGCATGATGCCACTCAAGTTTTTTTACCCCCTCCAGCTATCAATGCCAAGGAAGTGTTAAAAACTGAGAAAAGAAAAATAACGGGCGGCACTATTTACCAATGCCAGATGCCCAATAAATTCAGCCCCCTGAATCCTCATTTTAAAGACGCCTACTGGCAATACCACAAACATAGAAATATTAATTTCGAACTCTGGCAACATGATGGCGATAATCCTCGCCCCACTTATATTTTTATGCATGGTTACAATGCCGATGATTTTCGAATCAACCATATTATTTTTTCTGCCAAAAAAGTCTTTAAAGATGGCGCCAACATCGCTTTTCTAGTACTGCCCTTTCATAGTGGAAAATTCAAGCTGGGTACCGATGTATGGAATTTCTTTGGGCATGGTCCGGCGTACACAACGGAAGTTTTTGCTAACGCTATCAGTAACTGTAGAACCCTGATTAGCTATCTGCTTGATAATGGCATAGCAAGTAAAATTGGCATTTCAGGTATAAGTCTTGGCGGTTTTGTATCTTCTCTTGTGCTTTCTGTGGAAGAAAGGGTAGACAGTGCTGTTCTATTGGCGCCAGTTTATAATGTACCTGAATCCTATATGGAATGGTTTCCGCTTAAACAGCTTTTTGAAAAATTACTTAAAGAGGAAAATATTTCCTTTACCGAGTTCCGCCATAGTTATGCGCTTTGTAATGCGCTGACCTACAACAACAAAGTAAAACACACGCACATCACCATACTCTCAGGCGTATTTGATTTAATCGCCCTTCCTAAACACGTGCGCTTATTAGGTGAACACTGGGAGCAGTGTGATATCCACTGGTTAGAGTATGGACATGTTGGAATGACGAGACCTCATCCCTTTTATAAACACATTAAAGAGCACAACGAAAAAGTTAAATTCTTTTCCTAATATAACCGCAGAAGCAGATTAAAAAACTTTATTCATTTACCTCGTTAACTACCCAAGGTCTTCTCTTAATAAAATCCATTTCAAGATCCTGGTATTTCTGATTCTGTACATAACGCCTGAGTTTTTTTGTCGAATAATAAGAAAGATCATCGGTAATCAGGTTCACAAGAAAAGCAGGCACATAACCACCTGGGTCCACGAAAATTTCAGTTACTAGTTCTATTTCCTTTGAGTCGGGAATGGTATTCAGGGCGAAATACCCATAAGCCTCGGGTGACAGTATGTAACCCTTTCTCTCAGGTGGAGGAGTTTCAGACTGGGTCAGCTCAACGAGCAACGAAT
>JBECKS010000104.1:0-23906 GCA_040235395.1 Pseudomonadales bacterium
CTTTCAAAGTGCATGTTTAAGAACGTATTACGGAAGGCTATTGCACTTTATAATCCTCGTCTTTATTTGTCTGCCTATATTGCTTTAAGGAGAACACTGCATGGCTATTCCATCTCAATTCGACAATCAACTTTCTTTACCCGCGATTGCAGCGCCAATGTTTTTGGCATCAGGCCCTGAACTGGTGATTGAAACCTGCAAGGCAGGGGTGATTGGTTCTTTTCCCTCATTAAACCAAAGAGAGGCTTCAGGTTTTGAAGCGTGGTTGGTAGAAATTAAAGAGGCATTGGCAGCTTTCGAAAAAGAAAGTGGAAAAAAAGCAGCGCCTTTTGCAGTGAATTTAATTGTGATGCCTAACCCGCGCCTGGACGAAGACTTAGCCTTATGTGTTAAACATAAAGTGCCCTTAGTGATTACTTCTCTGGGTGCACAAAAACATGTGGTTGATGCCATTCATAGTTACGGTGGATTGGTGTTTCACGATGTGGTGAAAGGCAAACACGCAAGAAAAGCAGCTAGCATAGGTGTAGATGGCTTGATTGCAGTTAGCGCTGGTGCTGGTGGTCATAGTGGAGCGATTAATCCATTAGCATTGGTTGCAGAAATCAGAAGCTTTTTTGATAAGACTTTGGTTTTGGCAGGTTCAGTAAGTCATGGCCAAGACATTGCGGCCGCACAAATGTTAGGTGCAGACATGGCGTATATGGGCACGCGTTTTATCGCTACAAAAGAAGCTATGGTTCAGCAAGCTTATAAAGATATGATTGTAGACAGTGCGGCTGATCAAATTGCCTACACCAATAAAATCTCAGGCATGATGGCCAACTTTCTTATTCCCAGCATGGAACAAGCAGGGCGTGATGCTCAAGGCAATGTGATTTCTGAAGAGGCAAATGCAGAGAAAACTGCGTGGCGCGATGTTTGGTCGGCAGGACATGGTGTGAGTGCCATTAATAACGTACCTTCTGTGGCCGATATGGTTAATCAACTTAAGCAAGAATATCTGAGTGCTGTGAAAAACTTCGAAGTACAGAGTAGGTTTTTTCTATGATATTTGGATATTTGGGGCCAGAGAAAAAACTCTCAAAAAATTTCTTGCTTCACTAATTTTTACTGATATTTGGGGTCAGAGTAAAAACTCTTAAAAAATAACCTGCTTCACTAATTTTTACTCTGACCCTAATTATTCCAAAAAAAGGGGCGAAAATTTCGCCCCTTTTTTAATTCAGAAAAAAATATTTATTTAATCAGCGGATCTCGCGGCATGCCCAGAATACGTTCTGCAATCTGGTTACGCGCAATTTCTGATGTGCCGCCAGCAATTGCAAGCGCACGCGCTGCAAGGAACATCATATTCACCATCGCTGCTTCATTGTCGAAGGTCGCTGCACCTTCTCCAATAATGCGGCTTGAAAGCTCAGCTGAATTCAAAGCAATTTCAGATCCGAGGAACTTGGTGATGTTACCTTCAGGCCCTGGTTCAATACTTTGCACAGCACGTTCGGCAGAACGTAAATTCATCAAGCGTGAAGCAACTTCAGTTGCAGTAATCTGCCCTACTTCGCGTTTAATACCTAAATCATCAGGCTTGAAGCGTTGCATTAAAGTCAGGGGTGAACCGTTAAGGAAATTCCCCACACCCATTCCGCCACCAATTGATACACGCTCATTACCCAGAGTGGCACGTGCGACGGTCCAACCCTCATTGATAGGGCCGACTACATCTTCATCAGGTACGAAAACATCATTGAAAAATACTTCGTTGAACATGGCCTGGCCTGTTACCTGCCGTAGTGGTTTTACTTCAACACCTTTGCCCTTCATGTCGATAATCATCATGGTGATGGCTTGGTGCTTGGCCGCTTTAGGGTCAGTTTTTACAGTCGCAAAACCGTGGCTGCAATAATGTGCACCACTGGTCCAGACTTTCTGGCCATTAACAATCCAACCGCCGTCCACTTTTTTAGCTTTGGTTTGAACAGCCGCAGCATCAGAACCTGCGTTCGGTTCACTGAATAATTGGCAGAATTCAATGTCACCTTGCAAGGAAGGCTTCACATATTTTTCCTTATGATAATCGTTTCCATGTTGTGCAATGGTTAGCGTGTTCCAACCGCTGATACCCAGATTAGGCATGGCCACATCGGATTTTGCGATTTCCTGGTCAATCACGAGCTGCTCGATTGCACCCGCTTCCAGACCCCAAGGCTTCGGCCAGTGTGGAACCAGATAGCCAGAATCGGCAAGGAATTTTCTTTGATCAGCTTGTTTAACACCTTCCAGTTTTTTGACGAAAGCCTGTACTTCGGTTCGATAGGCTTCAGCTTCTGGTGGCAATTCAATTTTGTAGCTGCGTCTTACACCTGCAGCGGAAAGATCCACAATTTCTTCCTTCGCTTGAGAGCCGCTGAACAAAGCATTGAGGGCTTGAGCACGACGAATATATAAGTGGCAGTCGTGTTCCCAGGTAAAACCAATACCACCATGAACCTGGGTATTCATTTGCCCACAAAACACAAAGGCAGGCATAGCCAAACTGGCTGCAATCACACTGGCAAACTCTGCCTGACGGTCTTCCTGTTCAGCACGCGCTGCATCCCATGCTGTGGCAGTTGCACATTCCGCAGACATAATCATGTTGGCGCAGTGATGTTTTACTGCCTGAAAGGTGGCAATGGTTCTTCCAAACTGTTCGCGAATCATGGCGTATTCAACGGCCATTTCCACACAAGCATGTGCACCACCCGATGCTTCAGCGGCAGCAAGCGTTCTACCTAATCTAAGCGCTTCTTTATAAGCACCTTTAAAAATCTGGGCACCATCTACCTTGACATCTTTAGCAACGAATTCAGCAACACGGCGGCTTTGGTCCATATTGCCTTTCTTTTTAAGGCTAAGACCTTCCTGTTTGGCATCTAACAAAATCATGTCATCGCCAACACGTAGCAATACTTTATTAGCAAGTTCGCCGCTAAGTACTAATCCTGATTTTCCATTCAGGGTGCCACCTTCAATGTTTAAATCTCCACTTAAACCAACAGCGGCAATAATCGAACCATCTGCCAAGCCAGGTAATAGCTCAGACTTTATGTTGTCATCAGCTACCTGGTTGATTAAGGCGCTCGCCCATACGGTCGGCATAAATGGGCCAGGAGCCAATTGATAGCCCATTTCTTCAACAATCACTACCAACTCAGGAAGACCAAAACCTGTGCCAGCATACTCTTCGGGAAGATGAATGCTCAGCCAACCCAATTCAACTAAGTCTTTCCAGAAAGGAGGCAGGCTATCATCGGCTGCTTCCAGCACAGCACGGTTTGCTGCTCGGGCTTGGTTGTCACTCAAAAATTTTCGAGCAACGCGGGCGATTTCCTGATGTTCCTCTGTAATTGCAATAGCCATAACGATCTCCTTGATACTTTTTAATGCGTATATTTAGTGTGAAGTTGATGCCTTGAATTTCAACTCAGGCAAAACGCTCTCTAAAGGGGAACCTGATGCTAACGAAAATATCAGGGAGAGATAAGCCACGCAGGCATGACATATGGAAACGAATGACTAAAGCGACTTATTGAATAAACTTTTCTGGAAAGGGCTTTTATTCTTCTTATACCCTGTTACTTAACTCTTGTTGCTTAACCAAACAAACTGGTAAGGGCTGAGAACAAGATCTGCGTGCAAATCGGTAAAACTTTTGCCGCTAATCAGGTCTGTCCATTTGTCCATGCTGATCAGGTTGATGGAAGACAGAGGGATATTCACGATTTGGTCTGATATATTGTGCAGGCAGAAGATACTTTGGTCACGTTTTATGCTTTGTCGCCAGTAGGCAAATATCCGGTCATCCAGATGTAAGGTGAATTGTGTGGAGTTTGGATGAAAAGCAGTTTGTTTTCTTCGCAGTTTGATTAAATTTCCAAGTTCCTCAAAGGTCTGGTGGTGATGGCTGTTTGGGTCTTCAAGAAGTGGATTTAATTCCGCAAGAGGCCACTTAAAACGGTTGATGGCACGAAAATGCCCCAGACGCTCTACCCCCTCAATATAATTGTTTGTGGCTAGCAAGCTATGTATGTAAATAGCTGGAACGCCTTCCAGCGAAAGCATAATGGCGTGGGCACATAAAAAACGATGCAACTGCCAATCATCGCGTCCGTTTTGGGTCCCTGCCATGGCATCATACAGGGCAATGTTGATTTCATAGGGTGCCTCCTGCCCTTCACTGTTAGTGCGCCAGGAAACAAGCCCGCCAAATTCATGTGTGGCATCGATGATGACTTTTATATCTTCTTCATCCAGAAGCCCTTCTGCGGGTCTTAAACCGATACCGTCATGTGATGCCAGAAAATTAAAATAAAAGGTGCCATGTTGCGCAGGTGGCATGCTCATTTGCCATTTTTTCAGGTGTTGCGCTGTTCCCGTTAGCATTGCGTGCAGAATTAAAGGAGGAAGTGAAAAATTATAGACTGCGTGTGCTTCGTTGGCGTTACCAAAGTAACTCAGGTTCTCATGATTGGGGACATTGGTTTCTGTAATGATGATGGCATTCGGGCTGTGATGTTCGATTAATAATCTGATAATTTTCACTATTTCGTGCGTGTTGACGTGGTTGATGCAGGAGTCACCGATTTCTTTCCACAAAAAGGCGATTGCGTCGAGACGAAAAACCCGGACACCCTGATCGAGATAGAATTTTATGATTTTCACAAATTCTTCCAAAACATCAGGGTTAGCAAAATTCATATCTATCTGGTCATGACTGAAGGTACACCAGACATATTTTTTACCTTCCATGGTTTCCACTTCCCTAAGTAGCGGGGAGGTTCGAGGTCGAACGACATTGCTCAGGTCGTCATCAGGGTTAGCCTGGAAAAAATAATCCTTGCCCGGATCAACGCAGTTCTTGAAATTTTCGAACCATCTGCTGCGACTTGAACAATGATTGATGACCAGATCGGCCATCAGTACATGATGCTTGGCCAGTTTGCGTATGTCATCCCAGTCACCGAGACTTTGGTTTACTTGCACATACTCAATTACTGAAAAACCATCATCTGAACTATAGGGATAGAAAGGAAGTATGTGTACGGCGCTGATAACATTATCAAGATGACTTTGTATGAATTTATCGAGTGTTTTTAGAGGAACTTTGTCTTCTTCGTAAATCGAGTCTCCATAAGTAATCAGGAAACAAAGATCCTGGTTCCAAATGCTTTCATGCAAGGGTGGCTGGTTGCAATTGTCATCCAGTCGCATGATATCAAGCAGCCGCCGTGACAACTCATCGATATCTTTTTTGGGGTAAACAGACTGCAAATGACTTTGAAGATTTAAAAGTAGGTCTTCCTGCAGTTTTTCGATTGTATCGTTCATAAAGTTATCAGGTAGAAAATTCTTTCATGTCATCCTCAACTGCCTGAAGCATACTCGGTAGAATATCGGGGATGGCACTGATTACCCGGTTCCAACTGGGAATGAAAGGTTTCTCCATGGGGTTTTCCAGAAAGTCGTGGCCTGCGTTCAGTATGTTTTTTGCGAACAATTCCACGGCCTGTTCTTCAGAATGCACATCAAAACTCAAGCCGTTCATGCGCGCATCATTTTCATAGGTTTCAACGAAATCAAGTGCAATCCTGAAATAGGTTGCTTTTATTGATCGAAAGGTTTCTGCCTTGAATACTACGCCATTGGTCGCCAGTTTCCTGAACAAAGCCTTGGAAATATCAATCGACATTCTTGACAGGCCCTTTTCACTATCTTCGGCAGAAAGTTCTTGATGTTTATGGTCGTAGATATCGGCAATGTCGGCTTGGCAAAGGCGGTTATTGGCATAGTTTCTGTTCATTTCTGAAAGCACACCGATTTCCAGTCCCCAATCACTTGGAATACGTATGTCGGTCATTACATCAGCCCTAAAGGAAAACTCACCTGCCAGCGGGTACCGGAAACTATCGATAAAATCCAGGTAGGCAGATTGTCCGATGGTTCTTTTAAGTGCGCGAATCAGTGGTGTGACCAATAAGCGACTGACCCTGCCATGAATCTTGCCATTGGCAACGCGCGCGTAAAAACCTTTACAGAATTCATAGTTAAAATTCGGGTTGGCGACTGGATAAAGCAAGCGGGCTAGCATGCTTCTATCATAGGTAACGATGTCGCAATCATGTAGCGCAATAGATTCGCACTGGTTGGAAGCCAGATGATAGCCCATGCAGAACCAGACATTTCGCCCTTTGCCAGGCTCGAGTTGTGACAGTCCTTTATTTCGTAATTTTTCATGAATTGCCTGCAAGCGTGGACCATCATTCCATAGAATCTTTACATTATGTTTCGCTTTCAGGGGTTCGAAAAACTCTAGTGCATAGCGATATTGTTCTTCAGTAGCTCTATCCAGCCCTACAACAATTTCCTGCAGGTAATCGACCTTGGCAATCTCCTTCACAATTTCCTTCAGTACATCGCCTTCCAGCTCCGAAAACAGCGAAGGCAGTATAAGGCCCATGGGTCGACTTTTTGAGAATGCCTTCAATTCCCGCTCCATATCTTCAGGGGAGCGCTGTGAAAGATTGTGTAAGGTCGTGATTATTCCGTTCTGGTAAAAATCGCCCATTTAAAATTTCTCCTCTTTCGAAAATATATTCAAGATGTATTCTACGGCTTCATTCCAGCCTTGTGGGCCATAACTTTGACAACACAGTACAGGAAAATCGGTTGATGGATAATCGTGCTTCGGCGTTTTTACCCAGATAGGGATATCCGCACTCGCCAACATTTCAATATCGTTGGCACTGTCGCCCAGAGCGACTGATAACTGTCGCATACCGGTTTCCTGCTCTCTTCGTTGCAAGAGAGCTAACATGGCTTCGCCCTTGTTACATAGTCCGATTATATGTAGAAAACGACCACCTTGAAGGCAATTCAATTTATGTTCTTTCAATTGATCTTTGAAAAGCGCCAGTTTTTCGTCACTGTCTTGCCACAAAATTGCCTCGGAAAATTTTCTGTCTTTAGCAAGCCTGGCGCTTTCAGGATCAAGGTGGGTAAGTTCAACAAGATACTCAACACTCCACTCACTGATACCGGTAAATTTAAAGTCATATCTCTCTTTCAGTGTGGCAAGTGTTTCAAGAATAAAAGTTATTTCGCTACCAAGTAATTGGTGACTCGATTCCTGTTCGCCAGGGAAAAAAATTGCCGAACCATTCTCGATGATAAATGGGTAAGTGATACCGAGTTCACCTTGAAGCTTGATGACCTCTTCCCGGGTTTTGCTGGTATTGATGATGAGCGGTATGTCTTCTTGCTTGAGTTTTTCGAGCGCCGGGCTGGCTGGTTTCCAAGAGTAGTTGTTGTGATCCAGGAAGGTGCCATCCAGGTCAGTAGCTATTACCAAACCGTAGGGCGCTTGGGAATAAAGTGGTTCTAACAAGCGCTTTTTCTCTGTATTACTGTTTGTAAATGGATTCGATAATTTCATGGCTTGGGTTGAGTTTAAACAGGCAGTCGGCTTTTTCCGGCATGGTTCTCAGGCAGTGTCGGGTAATTCGTTCGTAATAGGCAATAAAGTCTCGAAGCTGTTTTTCATTCATTATTCTGGAACCCTGCTCTTTATTATGGTCTTTTTTAGTATTTTTAAGCCAATTTGATGCCAACTTTTGCTCCTGTAGCAAACGCCACTCGTAAACGCTGTCAAAAGAGGGAGCTTCAAGGACAATAAGGTAATCGATTAGCTTGAATAATGACTGATATTCTTCGGCTAGTTTCATGTTAACCAAACGGCGCCAAGTGCCATCGGGGTCTTGTTCGCGCTCAAAGGCATTAACCGGCTCAATCAGCGCCTGTTCAGATTCTGCTGGTGCGCCAACGAACCAGCCTTCAAAAATAATAACATCAACTTTTTCTCTTTGTTCTGGCCATAGCTTTTTGTCTTCCAGATCGTCGAGCGCTTTATTGAATCTGGGTAGTAGAACAGGTTTGTAGTCTTGCCTTGGTTGAAGCAGAGCCGAAAAAGTCGACATGGCAAGTTCGGTATCATGGGTGCCGGGAACGCCCCGAGTGGCAAATAAGGGGTGCACTGTTTTGGCAAGCTCAAGGCGTTTGGACTTGCTGAAATAAAAATCGTCTATAGAAAGCACGCAACAGCTGAGATTGAAGTTCTGCGCCAGAAGGGCAGCCAGAAAGTGAGCTAATGTTGATTTTCCGCTGCCCTGACAACCTTGTATGCCAAGCATTCGTGTGTTGTTAACGCTTCCCTTGCTTTCTTTGGCAAAGCGTTTGGCAATAGCGGTGGCGAGGGGCAGATACCAGTTATTGATAGTTTCAATGAAACTTTCTGGCAAAGCTTGTTCTTGCAGTATTTGTTGAATTTTGATGGTTTTCACCAGTCCCTTAAAAACGAAGCAGTCGTTTTTTCGAAAATACGCGATTATTTTAATGTGATTGACACAGGCCAGCAAACTAGCTTTCTCTTTTCCTGATTTTTTAACTTGGTCATCATGCACTAACAACAAAGTGCAAATGTAAGGATTAGACTCGATATTCACATCAAGTATGAAATGGACTTTTCAGCACAGGGCTTTTATTCTTCTTATACCCCGTTTTGATGGTCCATTTTCCCTAATAACCAAAATAAAAAAGACCATACCTAGCAATGATAACGCTTGAAGAAATAAGCCTCTCAAACCCACATTACCAACAAGAACGGGAGCTAAGGAATCGAGTACTTCTTCGACCAATCGGTTTGCCAGATTACTCTTGGGAAAAACGCGACGAGCAAGCCTGGCATTTTGTAGCTCTCGAAGAAAATAAAGTATTAGCCTGTATGTTGCTTTATCCGATTCCTGACCAGAACAATACCGCTCAGCTTATGCAAATGGCTGTAGAATCAGAATTACAGAGAAAAGGCCTGGGGAAGCAACTACTCGACTTCGCCCTTAACGATGCGCGCTCAAAAGGCATTGAGAAAGTGTTTTGTCACGCAAGAGAAAATGCACTTGGCTTTTATGAAAAACTGAATTTCAATATTCTTGGAGAGCCCTTTGAAGAGGTAGGTATCAGGCATTTCAAGATGGAAATCATGTTAGAATAAAACACAAAAACAATAACGTTATCAGCAGCAATTCATGAATACTTTAAATGAAGAACAGATTAGTGAAATAGCACTTCAGGTCAGCGCTCACGGCTACTGTGTAGTTAAGGATATTTACGATAAGCAGGCCATTAATGAAACAGAAAAGAAATTTTCCTCACTGTTTCATAAGCGCTACCAACAGGGAAGAGTGCAATCAAGAGATTTTCGTCGCTTCACATGCAAATTGCCCATCAGTGATGAGTATATCGATGTCCTGAAAAATGAAAGCATACACAGGGTACTCACTGAAATTCTGGGGGAAGATTACGTACTTTACAATTTCAACTCACATAGTTCCCTGCCCGGCTCTTCCAGACAGGTAATGCATTTTGATTCGGTAGATCCAAAAAATAGTGACACTTATATAAGCAGTGAAACCAAGGTGGTTTTTCTTCATATTCCGCTTTTGGATACCCGGGTTGAACATGGGCCAACAGACGTTTGGCCCGCAATCATTCACAAACAGGAAAATACCCTGATTCAGGAATACGACTGGATATCCAGGAACCTTCCCGCAAACGACACCACTTTGAATCAAGGCGATGTGATCATCAGAAGAGATAATTGTGTACATGCAGGTGGAAAAAATTCCAGCCAGGATGAGCGGCATTTTATTACGTTGGTATTTACCAAAAAAGATTATTACCTGAATTACAATTCAGGAATGATTCCTGGAGCAAGTTATCCTGACTTGAATTTACCTTACAGGATAGCTACCCAATGCAACAAGCCACCACAAAATACTGAGCAGGTTTTTAATAAGCTTGATTGGGCTCAGCTCAACTCTAACGATTCTGTTAGCCCCTTTTCAATCAAGTTCCAACAATACGCCAGAACATCAAACAGCCTAAATAATGAATTTCTTGACCAACTTGAAAGCTCAGACCTTGAAAACAGCAATGTACAATTCAATCTCATCAATGCTGTTTTACCTCTGGCTAAAAATGCTTTTGGTAGAGGCGCCTTTTATATTCACTCAATTACACGACGAAGGCTGGAAAATACATGGACAAACGATGAACCTGGCTTCGGCAAAAGTGCAAAAGTAATTAGCTCTCATGCGAAAGTTTGTAGTGTAAAACTTTTTCTGAATAAGAGTCCTTGCAGCGTTCAGCTTTGCCCCGGGGATATCAACGCTTGTTTTATCGCTACAAACAATGAGCAATTCAGGGAAAAGCAATCTAAAAGTGAAACCTTCCAACGTGGTGATATTTTAATCAACACAGGTGCTATACCTTACAGACCGACTGAGGGAGAAGCGGAAGTTTTGGAGATACTGTTCGTTAGCGAAGATTTCGACATGCTTCCTGAGAACAGGGTCTGGATTAGCGACAACTTTGCACTTTCTCTTCCTAAACCTCTCGCAAAATTACTCAAATACAATAATATTTTTATTACTCAGGAACGCTACAGGGATTTTGAGTTAAGAAAGTTGAATTACATTTACTACCTTGTTTTCAACTACATAGAATTACATCAAAAGTCCCATCCGATTCAGGGAAACCTGATGAAACTTGGTGTTGGAATATTTTTTATTCCCGTAATGATTTATTTTTCTTTGGAAAAACCGATTTCCAAAATGCTCGGTACTAGTTAGCCAACAGACTGGGAATGCTGGGGGTTAGCCTAGGGTTGTTTTGCTGCTCGCTTAAGATGATATTGGTAAATAGCAAACCAGTTAAATAATCAATTTGATATAATTAGAAAAAGTAACGTAACCTCATGCTAAGACTTTCGGGTACATGCCCAAATTCAGATTGAGGCAACGAAAGCAGATTTGCTTTCTTTCCATTCGTTGTTAACAGGGAAAACAACATATCTGCCTCATCACTCAGGGAATAAGAAAAATTTAACTGGTGAAGGAAAGTGCTATGCTTTTTATTATCAGAACCTTCCAGTTCGCTCGTTAACAAGCTGTAATTCACATTTAAAAGAGGATTCAAATCCTTGTTCAGGGAAAGCCCCAACATCTGCTCACTCATATAGCTTTGAATGCCAGTTATCACAAGAGGATTACTAAGTTGCGCTGGTAAATCACTTTCGCTGCTTGCACCAAAAGCATTGTGATAGTACTCAAGCGTAAGCAAGGTTCCGTTTACAAAAGTATCGTTACTAAATAAATAATCCACACCTGCAATCCAGAAATACGCCGAGTCCTGTGGAAAACCCTGATCTAGTTGATAATGAACACCTTCAACTCTTACACCCATGCCCTGCCATTCACTTTCCAATGATAGCCCACCTACCTGATTGTTCAGCACTTCGCCTACCAATACAGAGACTTCACCTAAGCCCTCAACCTGTCGACGATAATAAGCAGCATAACTTTCGTGATAATCAGGATCATCTTTTGGCGAGAATGCCACCACGATATCCACACTCGAAAATGCAGACGGATAATAATTTAGCTGAACACTATCAATGCCCGCTTTGTAATCCGTATCCAGATCAGTCGGTGCAAAAGCACCAAACACATTCATGGGTTGCCAGAAACGACCTGTTCCCCAATCCACTGCCTGCCTACCCAAATTTACGTCTGCTTTTCCGTAATGATAGGAAAGCGTGGCAATATCCAATTCATAAATATAAAGCTCGTCTTTATCGCCGGGCGCTGCTAGATCGTCAGTATTTGAAAGCATTTCATAACGAAAATTCTCACTTGCATAGTTAACAGGCGCAGAAAGAGCACTAACATTCTGTCGATAGAACTTTCCATGTATTAGCCAACTAATTCCTTCAAACTGACTTACTTCACTTTCCTGTAACATCAAGCGAAAGCTTTGCTGATTCGTGTTGATAGTTTCATGAGCATCACCAGAACCCGAATAGCCAAGTTGACCAGCTTCTGTTTGGGAAATATTAGTGCTGGTGGCGACTTTTCCTGTAACATCCACAGCATGGGCTGAAGAAATATAAAAACAGCACAAAATAAAAACTATCATCTTGCTTTTGTTATACATGACTAATAACCCGCCCATCCGAAAGGCTGCTCCGATACAGACAGAAGTTTAGCAACCAGCTCTCAATGCTGAAAGTTATGAACCCAGGCACCGGGGCCCCCAAACACAGCACTTGTGACCCATTGATACCCCCTCCTTTCCTTATATTTACCGCTCTAAAGAGCCTTGTCTTTAAAAATTAGGGATGAAAATCAATAAGATAAGTGGAACAAACAAAGATTTGGCGTATACTTTTTATCCCTTTGAAAGAATAATAAGGAACATGGAAATCTCTCTACGGATAAGAGTATTACTTAGAGAAGAGCATGGCCGAGATAATAAAAGAAAAAGTCGATAGCGCCTCCCTTGAAATCGGGATGTACGTTTGTGAGCTGGATAGGCCCTGGTCGGAAACAACTTTTCCACTACAGGGTTTTTATATCAAAACAAATGAAGATATAGACATGCTTGTAAAAAATTGTAAGCACGTTTTTATTGATGCATCACTCTCACAGGCTGGCAAGCCAAAAAGTCACACCGTTGAAGAACGCAAAGCCGCAATCCAGAGAGACTTGGGGAAACCACTCAATCCCTATCAAGACAGCACTAAATGGCAAGCTGAATTCCCAAAAGCAAAAGCAGCCGTTCAACAACTCTCTGAATCAGTAAAACAGGTTTTTGCAAATTTTCACAAGACCCAGAGTCTGGATATTAACAAGGTTAGAAATTCCGTAGAGCCGATGATTGAAAGTGTCAGCCGAAACCCTGATGCCTGCATCTGGCTGGCTCGAATGAAAAACGAAGATCATTACATCTATGAGCATTCTGTAAGCTCCTCGATTTGGGCCGTTGCTTTAGGACGTCAAATTGGGCTCGATAAAGATGACTTAAGGTCCCTTGCCCTTGGGGCACTTCTTTTTGATATTGGTAAACTCAGCCTCAATCAGGAAATGCTGAGGCAGGAAAGAAAGCTGACTGCTGAAGAGTTCAAGGAAGTACAAAAACACGTTAATCATAGCCTTGAACTGGTTGAAGGTCTGAAAGATTTAAACCGCAATATCATTTCCATGATTGAACAGCACCATGAAAGATTCGATGGCTCTGGATATCCGAAGGGCATGAGGGGCGATGAAATTCATATTTTTGCCAGAATCGCTGCCATAGCTGACTGTTACGATGCGATCACTAGCGACAGATACTATGCACGTGGCATTTCACCAACAGAAGCCATCAAAAATCTTTACCAATGGCGCAACATTGATTTTCAGGCCGAGCTGGTTGAAGAATTCATTCAAGCCATCGGGATATACCCTGCAGGCAGCCTTGTAGAACTAAGCAGTGGTGAAGTTGCTATTGTACTAGCCGAATACCGCACCCGACGTTTAAAACCGGAAGTACTTGTTATTCTTGACGCAAACAAAAATCCTGTAAAAAACACTTACAAGCTTAAGCTGTACGAACAAGAAGCTGATGAAGATGGAAAAGTACTCAACATAATTAGCAGTCTTGAGCCTAAAGCCTACGGCATTGACATGCAGTCCTTGCAAATTTAAGCGCAATAAAAATAACAACGCTTATGACAACTTCCTCAACATCTATCCAGCGAAATGATTTTTTCCATTCTCTGGAATCCTACGCTAGCCAAGCTAAATCTAGCGATAAAATCATGGCGCTAATCCTGGTTGATATCGAAAATTTTTCCCGAATCAATCTTCAATTCGGTTATCAGACAGGTGAATTATTTATTCACAAGATATTTCAAAAAATGGAAGGGCTCGCCAAGTTGGAAAACTGCGCCTTCAGGATTAGCGATTCAGTTCTCGCACTAATTTTGCCTGTGATAGAGAGTGAAAACCTGTTAGTACTAGCAGCCAACAAGATTCTAAGTGAACTGAAAGTTGAAATGGAATGCAATAACTACATGATTATGCCAACCCCAAGAGTAGGAATGTCTGCAAGTGATGCAGTTAATGCAGAAGTTATATTTAAGGAAGCTAAGGAGTATCTGGCTGCTGCACAGGAAACGGGGCAGGAATTCGTTCTTCATCTGGACAAAGAAGAACTTGACGAAATCGAGAGCTTCCCTGAAAAGTTTTATTCGGCACTTACCCAGAATCAATTCGAGCTTTATTACCAAGCCAAGAAAAATTTCTCTACAGAAGGTACCAAGCATGTAGAAGCATTGCTTCGTTGGAAAATAGAAGACAATCTCTTCGTGCCACCGGAAAAAATTATCAACGAAGCGGAAAAATCTACAGAAAACAATTTCAATCTTACCAAGTGGGTAGTCAATCGAGCATTACGTCAGGTAAAGGTATGGCAGGAAGAAAACCTGCAATTGTGTGTGTCTGTCAATGTGTCGGCAACACTAATCCATCGTTCTGATTTCATTACCATGATTAAAGATGCCTTGGCTATTTGGGGGGTTGAACCCGAATCCCTCATGATTGAAATTACCGAAACTGCATTTATGGCTAAGAAAGATCTTTGCCATGAAAACCTGCAAACCTTGAAAAAAATGGGCATAAGACTATCAATTGATGATTTCGGTACGGGCTATTCTTCGCTTTCTTATTTCAAGGAAATACCTGCCAGCGAACTCAAAATAGACAAGGCATTCATTCTTAACCTTACCCAATCAAAAGAAGACCAGAAACTGGTCAGGCTGATGATTGAAATTGCTCATTCATTCAATTTGCTTGTGGTCGCTGAAGGCATTGAAAGCCTGGAAGCATATGAATTTCTCAAGGAACTCGGTTGTGATTACGGGCAAGGCTTCTTTATTGCTAAACCGGTTAATGCAAGACAGTTTACGGATTGGTTAGCTATTCAGAAATAGCTTACTAACTATTTTTCTTTCAAGCGTGACGATTAAAGCAGAAAGCCCATACAAGTTTTGAATGGGCTTTCACAAAAGGACTTTAATTTCTCTTATATGCTCAATTTAGTTGCTGCACTTTTTACCGTGACAGGTACCACCACCTTGGCCGCCACCTCCACCAGAAGCCTCTCCATTACCAGCACATCCATAGGTATCAAGGTATTGTTTGGCATCTTTTACCTGCACCAAACCATAGCCATAGTATTCATCCTTGCCAGTGACCCCCAAATCCAATGCAGTGGCATCCAGAGCGGCACGAATTTCGTCATTTGTGCATTGTTCATGGTAACTCCAGACCAGAGCAGCAGCAGCTGAAACGTGCGGAGTGGCCATCGAGGTGCCATCAAAATAGGCATAATTATCAGGACTTATTGCCAATGATGCACTCAAGCCAGTTTGTTGTACCAGTGAATTCCCACTGGTATCAGAAACACCTACTGAAGGAATGCTGGTTTCAATACCGCCAAGCGTACCCAGTAATTCACCTGAAACATTGTTATAAATGATTGCACCAATGCCACCACCAGCTTCACAGTTCAAAACCTTGTCAGAAAAGCTGATGCTGCCACGCTGGATAAGGCAGATTTGTCCGGCAGCACTACTGCATACAGAATCCCCTATTCCGCAATCCACTAATGAGCCCGTTACGCTTGCCTGAGGCGACCCTTCCATTGCGAAGGCCACGTATCCTCCTGCTGCTGTAGTCAAACTTACTTTTTGACCGGTTCCCATGGGAACGGTCGAAAGTACGCCAACACCTGGAGCCGACAACTCAACCTGGCTGTTGTATTGTGAAAAGCTGGCAACCTGCTGATCCTTGTCTATAGCAGCAACTGATAACACAGAACTGTAGGAGGCTGGGTAGGAATTGCGATTGTTTCCATCATTACCAGCTGCTGCCACACTAAGAATGCCGCTATCGTTTGCTGCCTTGAAAGCCCTGTCTTCAAAACGGCTTTTAAAGGTGCCACCAAGACTCATGCTAACAACGTTTGCTCCAGCTGTTTGACAGGCATCCAGCGCAGCAATCAGGTCTGAAGAGTAAGCCCAAGCATCTGCACCAAACACCTTGATAATGTGCAGTTGAATATAACCATTTGGCAGAATACCAATGACGCCCTTATCGTTGTTAAAGGCAGCAATCGTGCCTGCAACGTGAGTACCATGATGATTTTCGTCTGTATACCAATTCCCAGTACCTGAGTCGTTGGTTCCAGACACCATATTGGAAGACAGGTCTTCATGACTTATCTGATAGCCGGAATCTATAATACAGACCTTCCTGTTACCCGCATTCAGGTCACTGACAAGATTTGCCTGCACCATTTGAATACCATAAGGCTGGGTCTGGCTATAGGGATACCGTTTGGCGTCTGGTTCCACAAATTCCACATTGGGATTATTTGCCAAGCCCTTGATGGCATTTGCAGGTATGCTGATAGCAATAGCATCATGAGCCAGAAGCGCACGTTCAAGAACTGCACCTGAAGCCAAAGCTTGTTGTAATCCAAGGTCTGATTTACCTGGTTTAAACTGGACGATTACTCTTTCAACATCGTTACTAGCGAAAGTAAGAGAACTAACAGACAGGTTGATTGAAATAATTACTGAAATTACAGAAATACGAAAAATTGACTTGATATTCATGACGTCATCCTTGAAGTTGTAGAGTGAGAAAATTATCCTTTTTTCTTATTTCCAGATTATAAAGAATATTCGAACATTATAAAATGATTTTGGAAAGATTCCCGAAAAGTCATTGTAAGCACTCTTTTAAGTAAGTGTTCACACAAAAAATCAGTGAAGACTTATTAAAAAGAATAATAAAAACATA
The DNA here is from genome assembly GCA_040235395.1 of Pseudomonadales bacterium. Classification (GTDB taxonomy): domain Bacteria; phylum Pseudomonadota; class Gammaproteobacteria; order Pseudomonadales; family JBECKS01; genus JBECKS01. The sequence continues at coordinate 16,782 of JBECKS010000104.1, forward strand.
AAAAAGACGTTTATTGTTGTTCATCGCTAACTATCTGCCCATCTCTTAAGGTGATAATACGTTCTGCACGCTGCATGACACGCATATCATGGGTAGAAAATATGAATGTGGTTTTCTGTTCGTGGGAAAGCCTGTGCATGATATCTAACAAGGCAAAGGCATTTTCCGAATCCAGGTTCGCTGTGGGCTCATCAGCAAGAATCAAGCTGGGATCGGTAACCAACGCGCGCGCAACGGCAACACGTTGTTGCTGACCACCACTCATATCCGATGGACGACGATGTTTCTCAGCATTCAATCCAACAAGATCAAGATAATGTTCCGCCCTTTCCCTACGCTCTGATTCCGACATCCCTTGTAAAACCATGACTAACTCAACATTTTCCAGCGCCGATAATACAGGGACAAGATTATACGACTGAAAAACAAAACCTAACTGCATTAAACGAAAATCAGAAAGCTCTGCTTCACTTAAATCACTGATACACAAATCATTTAAATAGGCTTTGCCTGTTGTTGGCGTATCGAGACCACCAATAATATTTAATAGCGTGGTTTTTCCTGAACCCGAAGGACCAACAAGTGCAGCGAACTCCCCTTCATTCACACTTAGATTCACATCCTTGAGCGCCCAAAGCTCAGAGTCACCCTGAAGGTATCTCTTTCCAATATTTTCCAAACGTAATAAAGCCATGTTCATTACCTGTTTTTTTAATCAAGTTCTTAAAGCTTCGATTGGCGTTACCCTTCCAGCTTTTATGGCAGGATAAATACCGGTAATCAAAGTTACTGTGAAAATAATAATCGTGAGTTGAAGAATGCGTCTTATGGATAACTCTGTATAAACAATCGTATCCATGTAAGTACCTGCCATTTGAGTGTTATCCCCCATCATGGCTGATAAATCCAATCCCGCATGAGAAAACCATAAGTGAATTGGACCGCTAATCAGCCACCCGATTCCCACGGACATCAGACTTAACATCAAGGTTTCAAAAAACACCAGAATCATCAAATGAAAACGGTTGATACCTAAAGCCCTTAGCAAACCAAATTCACGTGTGCGCTCAAGCACACTCATAAGCACCGTATTAACAACACCAACTGCCACCATGATAAGTATGAGAATGAGAAAAATATAATTTCCTGCATCATCAACCATCACAAACTGCACCAGTTGCGGCATCATGGTTTTCCAGTCAAGTGCAGTAAGCTCATTAAAGGATTCATTAGCCGATAAATGTTTATCAATAATGGGCAAGATTTCCTTTAGTTTTTTTTCATCATCGAGAAATACAGCTACACGTGTTAATGGCATTAAATTTGTGTCTGCGCCTTCCCCTTCAAGAAACAAGCTAGCCAGCTCCAGATTGCCAATAACAAAATAGCTATCCAGTTCATCGATGCCGGATTTATAAATTCCCTGAACACGCGCAAGTTGAGCTTGTGAATCACCTCCCTGTTTTCCCGCCATTAAGACAATTTTTCCGCCCACTTTTACTTTCAGTTTTCGTGAAAGTTTTTCTCCAATAATAACACCGCGTTTGCTTTCAAAAATATCCTCGTCTCCCTCGATAAGTTTATCGAGAATATCCTTCATTCGCGGGTCCTGTTCTGAAGCTATGCCCTCAAAGGCTACCCCTACAGAATTATTTGCAGAACTTGCCAATACCTGTAGGGAAATTCTAGGCGCCAAAAAAGCGGGAAGGTCTAAGTGCTCAAGATCAGCAAGAAGTGATGCGCCATCTTCTATGAATTTATAATTGGCGGGCGCCTCCAGATATCCTTTTGCTTGAACTGAAATATGACCATCACCGAGCTTAATGGCATTTCGAATCATTGAATTATGCATGCCATCGCCAAGTCCAATAAAAAAACTGCCAGCGCAAAGCCAAAGCCGATGGAGCTTAAGGTTATGACTGTTCGCTTCCTGTTGCGCCACAGATTTCTCCAAGCCAGCATCGTTAGTACACGTAATGGAACTTTTCTTTTACGCATTGATGGAAATTCTGCTGCCATTACAGAACCTCCGCTGGCTTTAATTTGATAGTTTTCAAGGAAGGAATCAGGCCAGCAAGAATCGTAACAAAAATCAGCAAAAGACTAATCATCCAGATGTAATTATATACAAGATGCAACTGCAGAATCGGTTCAAAAATCATGCCGCCAAAATCAAAACCATCTGGGAGGAAACGACTGTAATCAATACCATCACGAAAATAATAGATGATGCATAAACCCATGATACTGCCGAAAATGGATGCAACCAGTCCAAGATAAAGCGATTCCATTAAAATCATGAATAATAACCAACGACCTTTCATACCAATGGCTAACAAAATACCGAATTCAAATGTTCGTTCATGAATTGCCATCAAGACCGTATTCAATACACCCAGAGCAGACAAAGTTACGATAACGAAACCTAATATCCATATCATCGTCTTACTCATCTCAAGCATATCTGCTACAGCTTTCGAAAGTTCACGCCAGTTCCTGACCAGAATCTTTCCACCTAACTCATCCAGTGGCTCCTGTGCATTTAATTTATCGAGCGCATGCTTGATGTTGACCTGAGCAATTTCAAGTTGAGTAATATCTGGCGTGCGTATCACAAGTTCATGAAAACCCTCCTCCAGATACATTAAACTCTGATAGGCTTCTACAGACATTAACACGCCTGTTCTATCAAATACGGGATCAACAGGTTTAAACACACCATTCACAATAAAAATTCCATTACCGATGCTGCCATCAACCGCCTGTGATACCAGAATTAACTCATCGCCTGGCAGAATATGATGATTTTTTGCCAGTTGAGTACCAATAATGACTGGGTAAATTGTTAAACCAAAAACATCCTCAGATAATTGTTCCCGAAATTCAGCTTTAATCGCATTGAGCTGATTCGTTCCCTCTTTAACTTGCCCAAGTAATTTTGTTGCCTGTTGTTCTCGCTTCTCATCTACCGCTTTTATAAAAACTCCCGTTGAGTGCTCATTTGTACTTGCCAGTCCTGCTGAATATAAACGTGGCGAAAAATCGTATTCAGGAAATTCTTTTTCAAGTGAATCAAGGTAGGCCCAGGGAATTAAGGCATAAACATCCTGATCATCAACAAAGGCCTGGCGATGCACCTGTATATGACCGGTACTGATATCAGTGGCGAATCTCGCCATCTGTCTGGTCATACCTTCGAGAATAGCTGTGTATAAAAGAACCAGCGCAAGACCCGCTGAAAGAGAAAAAATAGTTAAGGCACTTCGAACAGGGTTTCGCCAGACATTTCGCCATGCGATAAAACAAAGCATATTAAGACGGCTTAAGGTTTTTTTATTGAGCATCAGCCTTGGAAAATTCCCTGGAAGTCCTTATTTATCGACGTGTTTGTAAATTCTGTAGCGAAAAGAAATTATCATCAACATTAATATTGAACTTAAAATCCTTGTAAATGATTTCAGTCAATTCCTTTGGTTTATCTTCAGGAAAAAGAGTCATTTTCATTGGTATATAACGGTCATCAATTTTTTCAACCTGCTCAAAACTCATGGTTCTGATTAAACCACCCTCTTCATCGTAATAACGCGCAACAAGCGGGACAAGCTTGTCTTGCTCGATTTCCATCACAACTTTCCCCCAAACAACCGCAGCAGCCGGTTTAGGAATTGAACTTAATTCATAAATCTCAATACCTTCTCGTGATCCTGTGAAAGTGATTTGAGAATCATAGTCATCAGAAAAGCTACTCTCTTTAACAAGGTCATCGTTAGTAAAGTGACTCCCCATCCATGAACCAGACATCATGCTAGAAGGAACTTTTGTTACTCGATTTATTTTGGGAAGATAATTCCAGATATTGTTTTTAACTTTTAAAGTAGCAACACCCTTATCCTTAACAGGTGCAGTGATAACAACCAAGGAAAAATCCTTTCCCTTTGACCAACTATCCATAGTCATGGTTCTGCTATAACGAGCAGTCTTTACCGTCATGGTCATATTGGCACTAGAACTTTTACCTCGCCATAACTCATCAACATGCTGAATTAACTCCTCTACCTCCATGGCTGAAAGGCTTTGACTTAAAAAGGTAAAAGTAAAAAGAAGAGTTACTATTTTTAAATTCATATACCACCTTACTCACTAACAAAAATTAGACGAAGTTTAAAATAGAAAATGAACTTTCAAAAATGTTAAGGAATTGGTCGGACGGCAGGATTTGAACCTGCGACCACCACACCCCCAGAGGGTTAAGGTTTCTTTAGTTATCAATAACTTAACTGATGAGTTTGTGCATAAAATTCGAGATTTATGCCCTTTTAGATCAGATACTTATCAGCGGGTGTGCATAAAATCCAGGTCACCTCCATGAGTCCCAGGTCAGTACTTTTCTGAAATAAATTAAGCAGCTTTACCCATCGAATATTCAGACTCGTCAGTTTTGTATTCAGCCTCACCAGCCATATCCAGTTGACGCAACATCTCTTTAACAGCCCAATCATCAACCCACTTCTTGCCGCCAGGTAAGTGTGAAATCATTTTCATTCCAAGAATTCTGCCTGTAATGGAGGTAAGCAGAAAAGCGGTTGCCAATACGTCAGTCTTTTTAGCAACCACCCCCATCTGTTTCGCTTTTTCTTTTCCAACAAGCATCGATGAATACAGAAAACGGGTATTCTTAACGTCAACAGCATGCATAAATTTATCCCACAAACTATGTCCCGGACGTGTGTAGGCGTAAAGCGTGGCAATATTCAGGTCTTTTGCCCTCGGATCAAATTTGTCCCGCAAAGTCGCACTTAGCATTGACCAGCTAAGAAGGATTTCATCTGGATCATCACTAAGAAAGTAATCATGCAAACCAAGCAAATAGGCTAGGTAGCGAGAGACATCCACACTATCCTTTTGGCCTCGGCTAAATGGTCTTTTACGTTTACGTGCAACTAATGCATTTACGAAATTGGTCAGTAACGAAGCACCCATCTGGTCGACCTGTGGAATAGGCACACCATAAACATCGAAATCCCACTTGTCCTTATTCTTTAGCAAGTTCATGCGAACCATTGCATGCATTACCCTGACCATAGCCGCTGAACGAAATGCAACTCCATCACGACGCAAGGCTCCGGGAAGTGTAGCCATCCTCAAAAGAAGAACCCAAGAGAGAAGTAAATTGGCCTTATCCCCCTCAAGACAAGAAGCACAAGACGAAGCTAAAGAGTCTGTCCTTGATGCAGCTGAGGAATGTTTCTCCAAATTTGGCACCAGCAAAACCAGTATCGCTAACATTGTCGAAATTTCAGGGGTTCCCAGGACAACCGTTTACAGACCTTTCAAGAACAGGGATGCAATTATTGAGGGCGTGATGTTGCGAGATGTATCACGTTTACTTACTGATTTGTTCCAGTACATAGCAAAGTTTTCAAGCCCTGAGGAAAGGATAAAAGAATTAATCATCTATACCATGGAAAGCGTGGTAGAAACCCCTCGGCTATCCGCTATTCTTACCAGCGACTCAGCGTTATTAGTCGCCTCATCCAACAGGGTCTTTGCACAGATAAATTTTGAGGAGTCCGCTCCCAGCCCTGACTTCATTCTCACACTGGTAAATGACTTCAGTAAGATTAGAAGAGACATCAGTCCTGACAAGATTAAAGAGTTTCTCATCCAATCCGTATTCGGCTTGTTAACCTTGAAAACACCTGCGGGGCTGACTAAAGAATCTCGCAGGGAATACATTACAAATTTTGTCATTCCGGCTTTGTTTTATTCACCGGGAAAGTAGTTTTATTTAAGATTTCTCTGAAGGCCCTGAAAGTAAAAAGTGGGCTCTAGCTGTGGCGATAACATTTTCCTTTTTATCCTGCCAACAATTTATCTGCACGTTTGCAACACGTCTTCCCTGCCTGGTAATGATGCAATCAGCGAATGTTTCCTGATGTTTTCCCGTACGAAGGTAATCGATAGAGAAGTCTATGGTCTTCGGGATTTTTACTTCTCCGAGGTTTCTTAACAAAGAAATGATTGCAGAATGTTCCATAAATCCGGCAATTACGCCTCCATGCAAAGCTGGCAAAGCTGGATTTCCCAGATTAGATTCCCGAGCAGGTAAGCAAAACTGAATATCATCACCTTTGCTAATCAAAGTCATGCCGATATGTGCGGCATAAGGTACCTGTTCCAAGAAGGGCATAAAGTTTCCACTTTCCTGGCACTGCTGTATTAAAGAATCAGGCATTATGATTACCCTCTTTATTACCTGCTAACATTTTTGAGTACGAGCTTTTATCTTTGAAGCGAATAAATGTACCGGAACAACTGGAAATGATATTGCTTTCATCTTCCTGCCAAGCAGTTGCACGACTGAACATCACATTTTCTGTTACCTTGAAACATTCTGCTGTAGCCATAACAGATTTTTGTGGCTCTGGCATTTTCATGTGATCAATTCTTAAATCTAAAGTAGATGCTGTAGAAAAATCAGAGAACAATCTACAAAAGACAGACATACCACAAGCCTGATCCAGCAAAGTAGAAATGGCTCCTCCATGAATAACACCAGTTGCAATATTTCCGACTATCTTTTCCTGCCAGGGTAATTCCAAAGTTATTTTTTCAGGTCGGGCGAACGCAACCTTAATTCCAAGTTCCTTTACTTGTTTAACGTTAGTCTGGATTTGCTCAATCAGATTCATCAAATCCTTTTGCGAAACTCCTTGAGATTCTTTGGATTTATTTTCGGGGTCGTTATTTTGAGTCATACGCTGAATTCATTTCCAATTACATATTTTTCTAGAAGTAACTCTGGCCAAAGCAACAAATGGTGCATGGAAACCTATCTGGATGGCAAGACCGTAACAACACTTTCGTTAACTTGTCACGATTCTTGTGCATAAAGCTGTGCATAAAAATTTTCGATGAAAATTAAATTTATGACTGTAAGAATTTGATTTGAAAGGAGAATTGGTCGGGACGGCAGGGTGAGCAAAGCCTCATTAGAAAGCGACAGCTTTCGCCTTTGCGAACGCCGCCAATCTACGATTGGTGGCCGGGAATCCTAAGGAGCGAGCAACTCGAAGAGTTGGTCGGGACGGCAGGATTTGAACCTGCGACCACCACACCCCCAGT
>JBECKS010000125.1:0-11976 GCA_040235395.1 Pseudomonadales bacterium
CCGTTGATTACAGTGAACTGTGCCATCATGGGTGCTGCCTTGTTTATGGTTGAGCGTGATTACAATTTTGGAGAGAGCGTTGTATTTGGTGTTGGCTCAGGTGTGGGTTGGGCTTTAGCAATTGTTACACTCGCAGGTATTAGGGAAAAATTGAAATACAGTGATGTTCCAGAAGGTTTAAGAGGTTTAGGTATTACATTCATTACTGTTGGCTTGATGTCTTTGGGCTTCATGTCTTTTTCAGGCATTCAGCTTTAGTCAGCCATACAAGAGAGATTGGAATAAAAAATGGGCATTGAAATATTCTTTGGTGTTTTCATGTTTACGGCCATCGTTCTGGCCTTGGTTTTCCTGATTCTGGGTGCGCGCTCTCAGTTAGTGAGTGCTGGTAATGTGCATATCACAATCAATGAAGACCCAGAGAAAAGTATTGATACATCAGCAGGCGGAAAACTTCTCGGCGCATTGGCGGATAAAAAAATCTTCGTTTCATCAGCTTGTGGCGGCGGTGGCACGTGCGGTCAATGTCGAGTCAGGGTTTTTGATGGCGGTGGTGAAATTCTTCCAACAGAGGAATCTCATTTTAATAAAAGAGAAGTAAAAGATGGATGGCGTTTATCCTGTCAGGTTGCTGTAAAGCAGGATATGCATATTGAAGTGGAAGATTCCTGTTTCGGCGTTAAGAAGTGGGATTGCGAAGTCATTTCAAATGAAAACGTTGCAACCTTTATTAAGGAATTAGTATTGAAATTACCCGAAGGGCAAGCGGTGCCTTTCAGAGCGGGCGGATACATGCAACTTGAGGCGCCTCCTCATAAAGTTGATTACAGAAATTTTGATATTCCAGAGGAATATCATGGTGATTGGGATCGTTTCAAAGTCTGGGAAAATGTTTCTGAAGTAACAGAAACAATTCAGAGAGCTTATTCAATGGCGAATTATCCTGAAGAAACTGGAATATTGAAATTTAATATTCGTATTGCTTCGCCACCTCCTGGTTCTTCATTTCCGCCAGGTCAAATGTCGTCTTATGTTTTCAACCTGAAGCCTGGCGATAAGATGAGTGTCTATGGTCCGTTTGGAGAGTTCTTTGCCAAAGAAACAGAAGCCGAAATGGTATTCATTGGTGGTGGTGCAGGAATGGCACCCATGCGCTCACATATTTTTGATCAGCTAAAACGAATCAAGACGAACCGTAAGATTACATTTTGGTACGGTGCTAGAAGTTTAAAAGAAATGTTCTACTCTGATGAGTACGATGAGCTTGCGGCTTCAAATGAAAACTTTGAATGGCATGCTGCTTTATCAGACCCTATGCCAGAAGATAACTGGACCGGTTTAACAGGTTTTATTCACAACGTTCTATATGAGCAATATCTTAAAGATCATCCGGCGCCTGAAGATTGTGAATTTTATATGTGTGGTCCGCCAATGATGAATTCAGCGGTAATCAACATGCTTGAGGATTTAGGTGTTGAAAGGGATAGTATTTTCCTCGACGACTTTGGTGGATAGATGAAATGAAATTTTCTTTGTTAAAAGAAAATCTTAAAAAAGCCCCGGGATGCAAACATCAGGGGCTTTTTCATTTATGCAGCTTTTTTTTTCTGTGTTGCGTCAGCCTATTAACGTTTTCATGTTCAAAAGGAATATCACCTGACATTGAACAGCGTTTTGCAGGCAAGACCATGGGAACAAGTTATTCCATTATTTTTTATTATCCTGAAAGTCTTGGAAAAACGGCAAATGCGCAGACTATTGTTGAAATAAAGAAAGATGTCGATGCACGATTAGAAGCGCTTGAGAACGTGATGTCTACCTATCGTCAGGATTCTGCCTTATCACAATTCAATCAGTCTTCCGTGAATGAATGGCACGTGTTGAATCCAGAGCTCTTCAAGGTTGTAAAAGAAGCGTTAAGGATTTCTGATTTGTCTGAAGGTGCATTTGATATAAGTGTCGGTCCATTGGTTAATCTTTGGGGTTTTGGGCCAGAGTTCACGAAACAGGATTTGCCAGAACAAAGCAAAATCAATGAGCTGCTTGATAAGCAGGTTGGCTATCAATTTCTTGAGCTTGATGAAGCTTCCTTGAGCGCAAGAAAAACTAAAGCCCTTTATCTGGATTTATCTGCAATTGCGAAAGGTTATGCAGTTGATGAAGTGGCAGGTGTATTAAAACAAAAAGGCATCAATAATTATCTTGTTGAGATTGGTGGGGAATTGTCAGCCTCAGGCGGAAAGCCTGATGGAGAAAACTGGCATGTAGCCGTAGAGAAACCGATTCTCGATGTCAGTGCTTCAGATCGACAATTACAGAGCATCCTTAAGCTACGAGATGTAGCAATTGCGAGTTCAGGTGATTACAGGAATTTTTTTGAAATCGATGGCAAGGTGTATTCCCATACTATTAACCCAAAGTCGGGCAGGCCAGTTGAGCAGAATCTTGCTTCGGTAACCGTTGTACATGAGTTCTGTATGACAGCAGACGCAATGGCAACAGCCTTTATGGTGATGGGGTCTGAAGCCACACTGGCCTTTGCTGAGCGAGAGCATCTGCCGGTGCTACTTTTGATTCGTAAAGATGACAGCTTTGAGCAGCTTTCTTCTTCTGCCATGGAAAAGTATCTCGAAAAACAATAACCTTGTTAAAAGCGTTGGAGGAAAGATAAATGACGATATTTATTGTGACCTTTGTGTTGTTGTTGTGCGTCGTGGCTGCAATGTCAATTGGTGTAATTTTCCAGAATAAACCAATTAAAGGCTCCTGTGGTGGCATGTCAGCTGTTGGCATTGATGCTGCCTGTGAAATCTGTGGTGGTAATCCCAGTAAATGTGAAGAATATAATAATGAAAGCAAGAGCGAAGAAAATGAAAATGCTGCTTTCTATGATGCAAGTAAAAAGACGCAAGTAAAAAATAATTAGAAGGGGGGGTGAAGTGATGCAGGTTTCACGTATCTACATGAACAATAGTCTCAGGAACTATTGTTATTTATTAATCTGTGAAGAAAGTCGTGAGGCCATCCTGCTTGATCCACTTGATGCAGCTGCCTGCCTTGCTGAAGCAAAAAAGCTGAACTGTGACATAAAGAAAATCATTAACACTCATGAGCACCATGATCATATAGAAGGAAATCCCGATGTTGTTAAGGCAACGGGTGCAAAAATTCACGCCCATGCCAATGCGGTGAAAAGTATTCCTAACGTTGATGTTCCTTTAAAGGCTGGAGACGTCGTTGAAGTAGGTAGCAGTGTGCGCTTGAAAGTTATGGATACGCCTGGGCACACCATGGCTCACGTATGTCTTTTTTCTGAGATTGGCGAGCCTTTGCTTTTCTGTGGCGATACACTTTTTAATGCGGGTGCTGGTAACTGTCGTTTTGGAGGCAGTCCGAATATTTTATATAAAACTTTTGTTGAGCAGTTGGCTGTACTACCTGATGAAACAAAAGTTTATCCAGGTCACGATTACATCACTAACAATCTTGAATTCACGCTTTCCAGAGAACCTGGAAACGCCTATGCAAAATCGCTGCTTGATGAAGTAAATCAACAGACGGCTGACAATCGAAAAGTCACTATCATGGCTGAAGAAAAAAAGATGAATGCTTTTCTTCGACTTGATAGTGAAGAAATCATTAATGAACTTAAAAAAGAGTTTGCTGAACAGAAAGCAGATCCTGAATCCGTTTTTGTTTCCTTACGTGCACTTAGGGATAAGTGGTAATTCAAGAGATTTCGAAAATGAAATATCTTCACACCATGGTTAGAGTGAGCAATCTTGATGAGTCGCTTGCGTTTTATTGTGATGCCTTAGGATTACGCGAGTTAAGGCGCTATGACAATGAAGCAGGGCGCTTCACGTTGGTTTTCCTTTCAGCACCTGATGATGAAAACGCTCAAGTAGAATTAACCCACAACTGGGATGAAGGCCAATATACTGGCGGAAGGAATTTTGGACATCTTGCTTATCGCGTTTCCAATATCTATGACACTTGTTCAAAGCTAATGGAAAAGGGCGTTACCATTAACAGACCACCAAGAGATGGCTACATGGCTTTTGTTCGTTCACCTGACGGGATTTCTGTTGAGCTCTTACAGGAAGGTAATCCGCTTCCTGTACAGGCTCCATGGAAAGATATGCAGAATATCGGTGAATGGTAAAACTTATTATTGAAGTTTTAGAAACCCAGTATTAAGCCCAGCCATCACTCTTTCTTGATTTCATCTTAGGCAGAATCAAACCAAGCACAATACCAAGGATGACTGCCAGCACACCATAAATCATGCCTTGATTTTGCTGGCTACTTTTCAATTTAATGATTTGTTGCTCATTCTCTTCCTGAATGATTTTTAACTGCTCATTTTCCTCAAGCAATTGTGTGTTGTTATGGTCCAGACGAATAGCATTCTTTGAAATGTCCTTGATGTGTTCCAGTTCCTTGTCGCTTTTATTGCTGTGTTTGCTCAGGTCATCAAGTTGACTTTTAAGCTCCTTGATTTCTCCTTTCAGGGTTTTAATGGTTTCATTCTGTTCCCTGTTTGATTGCTTGTATTTGCTAAGCTCCTGCTGGCTGAGTTGAAGTAACTCTTTTGCTGCGGGTGTGTTTTTCAAGTAGCGAACCTGTACCCAACCTTCCTTGTTATCACCCACAGTCACAAAGGCCCATTCTTCATCATCTTCACTCAGATACTGTTGATCAACCTTGGTGCCACTGTTCAGGAACGCAAGAATTCGATGGTCTGTACTTGCACCTGATCGAAGTGGAATACGAAGCGTATCGTCAATATAACGAATTTCTGCAAAAGCGGTCTGGCTAAACGCACAAATGAGTAAACCAGCTATCAATAAAGGTCTGAAAAGAACTTGCGTAGATAACAAATGTATAGAGGACATAGTAGACACCAGAGTGTTTTTTATTTTCTGTTTAAGGTAATACATATTTGAAGGGTTTTACAACCACTTGCTCGTAAACGCCAGCTTCAATATAAGGATCTTCATCTGCCCAGGCTTGGGCATCTTCGAGAGATTGAAATTCAGCAACCACAAGACTGCCTGTAAAACCTGCTTGCCCGGGGTCGTCACAGTCTATGGCAGGGTGGGGCCCGGCAAGAATCAATTTCCCTTGCTCTTTAAGATCCTTCAAACGCGCAAGGTGTTTTTCCCTCGCGCCCAGTCTTTTTTCCAGGCTATTACTGACATCTTGTGAAATGATTGCATAGAGCATGATGTTTCCTTTTAACTGTCTTCTTTCGGAAAATACTTCATCAAAAAGGGTAACTGCATGAAAAAGAAAAGCATATTGGCAGCAGTTACACCAAAGAGTTTGAAGTTAACCCAGACTTCATTATTGAAATGATAGGCAACATAAATATTGACTAAACCAAGCGCGCTGAAAAAAAGTATCCAGGCAATATTCAATTTAAGCCATAAACTTTTAGGTACCAGAGCACTGGGAAGTGGATGTTCCACATGGTCTTCATGATGGGTGATTTCATGAACCTTGTCTTCTGCCTGATTGACCTTGTCAATTAAACCGCCCAGTAAACGTTGGGTGATATTTTTTTCTCCAACAAACTGACTGATCAGCAAAGCCAAAGAAAAAATCCAGTAAATAGCAGTGGGTTTCCATTTAACGAAGTGTTCATCGTGAAAGAAAACAGTCGCGCCGCCGAGCACTAGTACCACAGCCAGTGTGATGACATGCATTTTTTCCACCGTTTTAAAAACCAGATAATGTGCAACAACCTGAAGTGCTGTGGCAGCGATAAGGACTTTGGTGGCAAGGATGAGGTCGTGGAAGTAGTAGAAAACCGCAGCAAAAATAATGATGGGAAAGAAATCTATGGCTTGTTTCACGATAAGGACTACTTTACTTTAGGAGTGAGAATTAATGTGGAAGGCCTAAGCTTACGCAAATAAGGATAAAATACAATTCATGAAAGTTGATTTGCATTGTCACAGTTTTTGCTCAGACGGAGAACTCAGTCCGCTGGATTTGATTGAAAAAGCAAAAAGCAGTGGTTTGAACATTCTTGCGGTAACTGACCATGATTCCATTGAAGCTTATCAGCGTTATTTTTCTCAAAGCGAGCAGGCCGAAAGTGAAACGACATTGAACTTGCACACGGGTGTGGAGTTTTCATGACAGTGGGGTTTTCACGAAATTCATATCGTCGGTCTGGATTTCGATATCAAGCATGATGCGATGGTGGCTGCCGTTAAATCCCAAGCCAGTCTTAGACGAAAAAGGGCAGAGAACATTGCCCAAAAGCTTGAGAAGAAAGATGTAATCAATGCATTTGCTGAAGCTGAAAAGCTTGCCTCGGGACAGGCCATCGGCAGACCGCATTTTGCTCAGGTGCTGATACAGCAAGGTTTGGTAAAAACCCAGAATCAGGCATTTGACCGATATTTAGGCATTGGAAAATCCTGTTATTGCCAGAGCGACTGGCCAGATATTGCTGATGTAAATGCGATTATTAAAGAAGCGGGCGGTTTCTCGGTGCTGGCGCATCCCACGCGCTACAAAATGACCGCGAGTAAGTTGCGTCGGCTGGTAACCTATTTTGCGCAACAGGGTGGTGACGCACTTGAGTTTGTGGGTGGCAGTGGCTCTAAGGATTCGCAGCAGTTTTTACGTAATCTTTGTGAAGAACATCAGTTGATGGCTTCTCCCGCCAGTGATTTCCATAGTGAAAAGCAGGTGTGGCAAAAACTGGGCAGAGTTGGTGAGATTCCCAAGGCCATTACGCCCGTATGGGAAGTGTTTAAAGAACCTTTTTGTAGCTTGTGAAGCTGCTTGTCAGCTACCTAGAAACTGCTATATTGCCTGCCTTTTGCGGCGGACATCCCTTTGAGCCAGTTTTTTTCAATACATCCCGATAACCCACAGTTACGTTTGCTCAGGCAGGCGGTTGATATCATCAATAAAGGTGGCGTGGTGGTTTATCCCACAGATTCAGGCTATGCCCTGGGTTGTCATCTGGGTGATAAAAAGGCGCTGGAACGGGTTTGCCAGATACGTCAGGTAGATGCCGACCACAACTTTACTCTCCTGTGCAGGGATCTTTCTGAAATTGCCAGCTATGCGCAAGTAGATAACGAAGCCTTCAGGCGCCTGAAAGCCCATACACCAGGTCCGTACACCTTTATTTTCAAGGCAAGCAAGGAAGTGCCCAAACGTTTACAGAATGCCAAGAAGAAAACCATCGGTATTCGGGTTCCGGCCAATGCCATTGTGCATGGTCTGCTTGAGGAACTAGCCGAGCCGCTACTCAGTGCCAGTCTGATTCTTCCTGATGAGGATTTACCGCTCTTTGACCCATACGATATAAGGGACAAGCTCGAAAAAAGAGTAGATTTGATTATTGATGGCGGCGAAACACCGCAGCTTCCTACCACCGTGGTGGACTTGAGTGGCGAGGTGCCAGAGATTATCAGGGAAGGTTTGGGCGACGTCAGTCCCTTCCTCTAATTTTAAAAATCGTATGTCAGAGCAGGTCAAACAGGCTATACTTCTGGCTTTATTTCCAACCTTCAAACTTAGACTTTTCTGGAGCCGAACGTGAGTTCTGTGGTATCCGATCACCGTGTTTTATCGGGTATGCGTCCAACGGGGCGTTTACATCTTGGCCATTATCATGGCGTTCTTAAAAACTGGGTCAAACTACAACACGAATACGAGTGTTTCTTTTTTGTCGCCGACTGGCACGCGCTGACCACCCATTACGAAGATGTTTCATTGATTGAGCAGAGCGTTTGGGAAATGGTGGTTGACTGGTTAGCGGCGGGTTTGAATCCTCAATCCTGCACCATGTTTCTGCAAAGCCGGGTGCCAGAGCATGCTGAACTGCATCTTTTGCTTTCCATGGTCACGCCTTTAGGTTGGCTGGAACGTGTTCCCACTTACAAAGACCAGATTGAAGCGCTAAAGGAAAAGGATTTAGCTACTTACGGTTTTCTCGGTTACCCGCTCATGCAGAGCGCCGACATTCTTGTTTATAAGGCAGGCTTAGTGCCCGTGGGTGCTGATCAGGTTTCCCACATTGAATTAACCCGTGAAGTGGCGCGTCGATTCAATCATCTTTACGGTAAGGAGCCAGGTTTTGAAGAAGCCGTTGAGGCAGCTATTAATAAAATGGGCAAGAAAGCGTCAAAGCTTTACACCAATCTGCGAAAAAAATATCTGGAAGAGGGTGACGAAGACGCACTCGCAACGGCACAGGAAATCGTTAAGGATCAACAGAATATTAGTTTAGGAGATAAGGAACGATTGCTGGGCTCACTCGAAGGTGGTGGCAAAGTCATATTGCCTGAACCACAAGTGATGCTAACACCTGCATCCAAGATGCCCGGTCTTGATGGCCAGAAGATGTCGAAGTCTTATAACAACACCATCACTCTGCGAGAAGCGCCTGAAGATGTTGAAAAGAAAATCCGCACCATGCCAACAGATCCTGCACGTGTTCGCTTGACTGATCCAGGTGATCCTTTCAAATGCCCCGTGTATCAATTACATGAAGTGTATTCCGATGAGAATACCAAGGACTGGGTGCGCGACGGATGTCGTTCAGCAAGCATCGGTTGTATTGATTGCAAAATGCCAGTCATCGAAGGTATTAATAAAGAACTGGCACCCATTCAGGAAAGAGCAAGAGAATACAGCGGCAATCGAGATCTTGTGCGCAGCATCATTAATGAAGGTTGCGAAAAAGCCCGTGATGAAGCTAAACATACCCTTGAAGACGTGCGCGAAGTCATGGGTCTGGAATACCGCTAACAGAAATTAAAAATGAAAAAGAATTAGAAGCACAATGACTGATAACCAGGACAACAAAAACCAGCAAGCATCAGAGACTCAGGAAAAGGTTCGTCGTCCTTTGGCGGCGCCCGATTACGACGGTCCAGCTCAGGAAGAAATGCCTTTTGCTTATGTGCAAGGTGAGGCGCTTACCAAGTTACCAAAAGATTTATATATTCCGCCCGATGCCTTGGAAGTTTTTCTTGAAGCCTTTGAAGGCCCGCTCGATTTACTGTTATATCTTATTAGAAGACAGAACCTTGATATCCTGCGTATTCAGGTTGCAGAAATTACACGTCAATACGTTGACTATGTGAATCTTATGGAAGCCTATCAGTTTGAACTGGCTTCAGAATATCTGGTGATGGCTGCGCTTCTTGGTGAAATAAAATCCCGTTCATTATTACCTCGTCAGGAACTTGATCTGGAAGATGAAAGTGATCCGCGTGCAGAATTGATACGTCGTTTGCAGGAATATGAACGATTCAAGAATGCTGCGCAGGACATCGATGATATTCCACGTGTAGAGCGCGATATTATTCTTGGCGAAGCACAGGCACCCAAGGTAGAGAAAAAAGTTGAATATCCTAATGTGGATATCAAGGAAATTATGGTTGCCCTTGCCGATGTGTTGCGTCGTGCTGATATGTTCGAACACCACCATATTGAAAGAGAAAAACTTTCAACGCGAGAGCGTATGTCAATGGTCTTAGAGCGTTTGAAAGACAACCAGAGTTTCATTCCCTTTGTATCACTTTTTACGCTGGAAGAAGGTCGCTTAGGGGTAGTAGTAACTTTTCTAGCGATATTGGAATTGGTAAAAGAGTCTCTTGTAGAAATCGTACAGACAGAACCTTTTGCACCGATTCATGTTCGTGCCAAAACATCTTGATAACTGAAACATAAAAAGAGAAAGCCATGAGTGCAGATATTTCACAACTCAAGAAAATTATCGAAGGTGCCGTGTTGGCATCTGCAAACCCATTAGCTATGAAAAAATCCTGAGTCTATTTGATGAAGGCGCCAAGCCCAACAAATCAGAACTGGTTGATGCCTTTAAATCCTTACAGGCAGATTATCAGGACAGGGGAATCGAATTACAGGAAGTGGCTTCAGGTTTACGCTTTCAAGTGGCACAGAATGTCACTAACTGGGTAAGTCGTTTACAGGAAGAAAAACCACAACGTTATTCCCGCGCCTTACTGGAAACCATTGCCATTATTGCTTACCGACAGCCTATTACCCGTGGTGGTATTGAAGATGTTCGCGGTGTAGCCGTGAGTTCGCAAATCATTCGTACCTTGCTGGAAAGAGAGTGGGTGAGAGTGGTTGGTCATCTTGATGTACCAGGTCGCCCAGCGCTTTATGCAACAACCAAACAGTTTCTGGATTATTTCAATCTGAAAAACCTTAATGAATTACCACCGCTTTCAGAAATCAAGGATCTTGAGCAACTGAATCGTGAATTGGAACTCGAAGCCGATACAAGAGAAAGGCTAGAGGAAATGATTGCTGAAGAAAAACGTGAAGCTGAAGAAGGCTTGATGGAAGAGGGCGATGAAAGTCAGCAGGAAAAACTTTCTCTATCAGATGCGGCAGAAGACGACATTGGTTCTCATGATGAAGACGATGACGTTTTCGATGACGCCGATGATGATTACACCACGCACTAAACCACCTGAAATTGCTTTATGTCTGATCGAATTCAAAAGGTATTAGCAAATGCCGGCGTTGGTTCCCGTAGGGAAATGGAACGCCTGATTGAAGAAGGTCGAGTAAAGGTAAACGGCAAAGTTGCCAAGCTCGGCGATAAAATTACCGGTGAAGAAAACGTTCAGGTTAATAATAGAAAAATAAAACTGAGCCCTGCCCAGAAAAATAAACGACGGGTTATCATTTATCACAAGAAAGAAGGTGAGGTGTGTACCCGTTCTGATCCAGAAGGCAGACCGACTATTTTCCAGAACCTTCCAAAATTAAAAGGCGAGCGTTGGGTCGCGATAGGCCGCCTTGACATTAATACTTCAGGTTTATTACTACTCACTAATGATGGCGAGTTTGCTAACGAACTTATGCATCCTTCCAATCAGGTGCCCCGTGAATATGCCGTACGTGTTCGCGGTGAAGTTACCGATAAACACATCGCAGCACTCAAAGAAGGTGTGTTACTTGAAGACGGCATGGCACGCTTTAATGACATCTCGGAATCGGGTGGTGAAAAACAGAATCGCTGGTTTCATGTTACCTTGCTTGAAGGTAAAAATCGCGAAGTGCGTAGGCTCTGGGAATCGCAGGGCTTCACCGTTAGCCGATTAAAGCGCGTTCGTTATGGCACCATTATCCTTACCCAGAAAGTAAGGCAAGGTAAAACCGTCGAGTTAAACGAAAAAGAAATAAAATCACTCGACGATATGTTAAAGCTGCAAAAAGAATATCAACAGCAGCAACAGGAACAGGAACAGCAGTAAGTTAATTCTGTCATTCCGAACGAGCTTTAGCGAGGAGGAATCTGAAGTAAGCTGTTAGCCAGAAAACATACTGTCATTTCGAACATGCGTAGCATGGAGAAATCTAGCCCGAAATCTAAAAGAAAAAACCAGATTTCTCCCTGCGGTCGAAATGACAATTAAAAATATTTTGTCATTCCTGTGTAAGCAGGAATCCAGATTAAAATACACTGTCATTTCGAACCTTCGCAGAAGGTGACGCCTACATGGATGTAGGCGATAGAGCAACGCAGGAGCAGTTGCCGAGAAATCTAAATGAACAAAACCAGATTTCTCGTTACACTCGAAATGACAAAATGAAACAAGAAAGCCAGTACCCCTTACTTAAAAGGAACCACCCATGCCAACATTAGTACTCATACCCCTAGACGAAGAATACTTTCAAATCGGAGACGAAATCATCGATCTCTTCAATGATCCCAAAGCACCTTCGCAAAAAAACAAAGTTGATCGTGCAGCACAGTTAATGATTAGCGGATTGCTCGACCTTATGATTGTAAGAATGATTGACAGCGTAAAAATGAAACCCTTTGCCAAGAAAATCGTCATGCAACTGGAAGGTGTTATCCAGAAAACCGCTAATGCCTTGGTGCATAAGGTCATCCTTAAACTCAGTAATAAGGAACTATCGCCTTTAGTGAATTACCTGCGCTCCCTCGAAGTA
>JBECKS010000191.1:0-26477 GCA_040235395.1 Pseudomonadales bacterium
TCTTCGATTTCATCTTCCGATAAGTATTTTTTTCCATCGTCTTTCAACGCATTTGTGAGAGCCAGCAACATTCTGTTTGCTTCAACCTGTTCTTCTTTCAAGGAGCGTGACTGCATATCTTCTTTCGCAAACGCATAAGCGTCCTTAATCATATTCTCTATTTTATCTGCACTTAAGCCAAAGGAAGGTTTAACTTCTACTTTCGCCTCTACTCCACTGGTTTGTTCACATGCACTAACAGTTAACAAACCGTCGGCATCAATCTGGAAAATAACTTTTATCTTTGCTGCACCCGCTACCATCGGCGGAATACCCTTAAGTACAAACTTTGCCAATGAACGGCAGTCTTCAACTTTTTCTCGTTCACCTTGTAAAACATGTATCAACATGGCGGACTGTCCATCCTGATAGGTGGTAAATTCCTGCGCACGACTGATGGGTATGGATGTATTTCTCTCAATAATTTTTTCAACCAAACCACCCATGGTCTCTATACCAAGTGATAAAGGTGTTACATCCAGCAATAAATTTCCTTCACGCTGATTACCTACGAGGATATCTGCCTGCTTTGCAGCGCCCATTGCTACAACCCGATCCGGATCAATATCACAGCGAGCTTTTTTCTGGAAAAAACTTTCAACAGCTTCAATAACTGCTGGCACTCGAGTAGACCCTCCCACCAGAATCACGTCATCAATTTCGCTCACATTGAGTGATGCATCCTTGAGAGCTCGCTTACATATTTTTATGGTTTTATTAATGTCCTGTTGAATAGATTCAGTAAACATCAAACGATCAAGTTGAAGCTGGGTTTCAGAAAATTCTTCCTGCTTTTCAATAACAATATTGACAGATGAATACTGACTCAAGGCCTGTTTTGCTGCTTTTGCTTTCAGCAGAAGGTAACGCGTTGTATGTGGATTAAGTGCTACTTCTTCAATACCAAGCTGTTCAAGCATCCAGGAATAAATCCTGTAATCAAAATCATCACCACCTAAAGCACTATCACCGCCAGTGGCAAGCACTTCAAAAACGCCCTTGCTTAAATGGAGAATGGAAACATCAAAAGTGCCTCCACCAAGATCATAGATAACGTAATACGCAGAGTCCTGACTTTCATCAAGACCATAAGCCACCGCTGCTGCAGTAGGCTCATTCAACAGACGTTGAACAGGAAGCCCTGCTAACCTTGCTGCCGCCAAAGTAGCCTGTCGCTGACTTTCATCAAAATAAGCGGGAACTGTAATGACACAACCATCCAGCTCATCAACATCTAAAGCTTGTTCAGCCCGCGCTTTCAATACCTTTAATATTTCTGAAGAGATTTCAAACGCAGTTTTATCGCCCTGCTCTGTCGAAAAGGCTATGGTGTTTTCATAAGGCTTTAATGAATATGGCAAATTTAAAGAAGCAACATCTTCAAAGGATTTCCCCATAAATCGCTTTATGGAAAAAAATGTGTCTTCACCATGATTTTCAGCATCCGCTAATGCATTGGTGCCGATGAGAACATCTCCATTTTCAAGATAGCGAACAACCGAAGGTACAATTCCTTCTGCACCTTCACCAATCACTTGTGCTCCACCACTTCTAACAGTGGCAACCAATGAATTACTGGTACCTAAATCAATACCCACCGCAGCTTTACGTTGATGTGGCGCTAGCGACTCACCCGGTTCTGCAATCTGCATCAAAGCCATGCTTAATCAAACTCCTCAAGAACCTGTTCAATTTCGGTCTGCAATTTATCTAGAAACAGCATTCTCGACAGGTTCTGCTTCATCCTGTTTAAATCTTTCTCAGAGCCATTATTAGTTTCATGACTTTGTGAAAAATCGAGACACGCTGCTTCGAAAAGTTTTTGAATCTTGTTTTGGAAAAGCAAAAGCTCTCTTTCTTTTGACTCATCATCTAACGCTTTCAAATCTTCAAGCTGCTCTCTGAATTCCATTTGCTCTGTCAAAATGGAAGCATCAATTTTCCTGTCTTCCTGAATATTGATACCAGACAATTGAAGAATATAGTTGGCTCGTTTTACTGGGTTTGAAAGCACCACAAAAGCATCGTTTAACAATGAAGACGTCTGCACCGCTTTTATTTTTTCGGACTCTGATGCAGAAGAAAACTGATCAGGATGGAATTTACTTTGCAAGGAACGATAGTTTTCTCGTAAGAGCTTACTATCGATATTGAAGCCTAGTGGAAGTGAGAATAACTCAAAAAAGTTTTTATTGTGTAGCGCTTCACTTTCATTCATTTCAACACAAAAACCTAAACAGTAAAGCTTTCACCGCAACCGCATTCCGCCTTGCTATTTGGGTTCTCAAACTTGAAACCTTCGTTTAAACCCTCTTTTACAAAATCCATACGTGTACCATCCAGGTACACAAGACTTTTAGGGTCTACAAACACCTTAACGCCTTCAGACTCAAAAACCTTATCTTCTTCCCTAATGTCATCAACATATTCAAGCACATAGGCAAGGCCTGAACAGCCCGTTGTTTTTACTCCAACGCGAATGCCTTCACCCTTACCTCGATTCTGAAGATAAGACTGCACATGACTTGCTGCTGCGGGTGTTAGTGAAATGGACACGAATCAAAACTCCTTCTGCACGAACTTAGGCTTGCTGTTTCTTTTTTAAATCATCAATTGCGGCTTTAATGGCATCTTCTGCCAGAACCGAACAATGAATCTTTACAGGGGGCAATGCCAACTCTTCGGCAATATCACTATTCTTGATTGCTCCAGCTTCTTCCAAAGATTTTCCTTTTAACCATTCGGTGACAAGAGAGCTAGACGCGATTGCTGAACCACAACCATAGGTTTTGAACTTGGCATCCTCAATAATTCCTTGAGCATCCACCTTTATTTGCAACTTCATGACATCACCGCAAGCAGGCGCACCAACCATGCCCGTACCTACACTGCTGTCGTCTTTATCCAAAGAACCCACGTTTCTTGGATTATCGTAATGATCAATTACTTTATCGCTATATGCCATGTCATTTCTCCAAAGCTTTTATGCGTTTAATGCGCTGTCCACTCAACTTTATCGAGATCAACACCATCTTTATACATTTCCCAAAGTGGTGATAGCTCTCTTAATTTTGTTACGGCCCTATGAACATTTTCGATAACCGCATCAACATCTTCTTCTGTTGTAAAACGTCCAATAGAAAAGCGAATTGAACTATGCGCCAGTTCATCACTCAGACCAATTGCTCTTAGCACATAAGAAGGCTCAAGACTTGCTGATGTACAAGCTGAACCAGAGGAAACAGCTAAACCTGAAAGTGACATCATCAATGACTCACCCTCCACATAGGCAAAACTGATATTAAGATTGCCCGATACTCTCTGCTCAAGATCGCCATTCACATACACTGCTTCCATATCCTGAAAACCTTTCAGCAAACGATCACGCAAAGCCAGAATACGTGCGTTATCCTCTTTCATTTCTTCTTTAGCAAGATGAAAGGCTTCACCCATGCCAACGATTTGATGTGTTGCGAGCGTACCAGAACGCATTCCTCTTTCGTGACCACCACCATGCATCTGCGCTTCAATACGAACCCTTGGTTTTCGTCTTACATAAAGCGCACCAATACCTTTTGGACCATAAATCTTGTGTGCAGAGAAAGACATTAAATCCACTTTCATTTTTTCAAGATCAATCTCAATCTTGCCAGCACTTTGTGCAGCATCTACATGGAAAATAATATTTCTGGAACGAGTAAGCTCACCAATTGCAGCAATATCCGTAATCACGCCAATTTCATTATTCACATGCATGAGTGAAACCAGAATAGTGTCTTCCCTTAAGGCCTGCTCAACATTTTCAACAGAAATAATGCCTTTTGAATCAGGCTCTAGATAAGTGACTTCAAAACCTTCTCGTTCCAACTGGCGACAGGAATCCAGAACAGCTTTGTGTTCTATTTTTGAAGTGACAATGTGTTTGCCTTTGTTGTGATAAAAATGTGCTGCGCCTTTAATGGCAAGGTTATCTGACTCGGTTGCGCCCGATGTCCAGACAATTTCCCTTGGGTCTGCATTAACCAGATCCGCCACCTGTTTTCGTGCGATCTCTACTAACTCTTCAGCTTGCCAACCATATAGATGTGAACGTGAAGCAGGATTTCCGAATGTGCCTTCCATGCCCAGACAGTCAACCATTTTCTTCACAACGCGCGGATCGACCGGCGTTGTTGCTGAATAGTCCATGTAAATTGGTTTGTTCTGAATCATTTAATTTCTCTTCGTAATTTTCTAGTTCATCTTTGCCTTATCTAATTTCAACAGGTCTTTCGGCATCTGAATGCATTCTCATGAACTTCTGTTTTTCAACCTGCCTTTCAACCAAAGAACCAAGGCTAATGGCATCAAGAAAGTCCTTTAGCTGGGTACTCAAGTCTTCCCATAACTGATGGGTCATACATTCCTCACCTTGAAAGCAGTTACCAGCACCACCACAAGATGTAGCGTCCATCTTTTCATCTACTGCCCTTATCACCTGTGATACCGATATTTCTCGCGCATCACGAGAGAGTACATAACCCCCGCCAGGTCCCTTAATACTTTTAACCAGAGATTCCCTTCTGAGCTTGGAAAACAACTGCTCCAGATAGGAAACTGAAATACCCTGCCTTTCTGAAATTTCCGCCAGATTCACAGGCTTCCCCTGAGCATGCATACTCAAATCAAGCATAGCTGTTACGGCATAGCGCCCTTTTGTGGTTAGTTGCATAAGTTACTCACGATGAACAGAAAGAGCTTTTAACGATAAATTTAATGATGAATTCAGCGTAAATCTGTCAAAGCCCAATCTGGCTTTGCTTAGCTCGAATTTTGAATTACCTGATCAATTTAGTCAAGTATTAGCGCTTTACCAACTTCTGGACAGCCGTCAGCACCCCCCTGAGGATATTCATTTCCATTACATCAAGATGAGCCCTGTTGAATAGTCTCTGTAATCGCGTCATCAACTGTCTTGGGTTTTCAGGGTCATGGAAATCAATCTCAACCAATACCTGTTCGAGATGTTCATAAAAACGCTGCATATCGGCATGGTCAGAAAACTGCTCATCCCAGTTCTGAAGATGGCAAGGCCTTTCCCCACCCTCTGATAATTTGGGACTCTCTGTAGAAAAACGCTTCACGGCATTCTTTCTAAGTTCGTAGCAAAAAACCTGAACTGCTGCTGCAAGATTCAATACAGAGTAAGCTTCATTACCATCAATGGCTGAATGGTAATGACAAAGTTGCAGCTCTTCATTTTCCAAACCTCTATCTTCTCTTCCAAACACAAAAGCAACTTTGCCCTCTTGTGCAAAGTCCAGAGCCTTAACAGCCGATTCTTCCGGTTCCAACATGGGCCAGGGTATACGTCGTTGACGTGCACTTGCTGCAACAACCAGGGAACAGTCTGCAAGCGCACTCGACAGATCTTCAAACACTCGTGCTTTCTCAACCACATCACTTGCACCGGCTGCACGCCAAGTTGCTGTTTGTGAAGGAAAGTCCTTTGGTTGAATCAGAACCAGATCATCTAGCCCCATTGTTTTCATCGCTCTTGCAGCAGCACCGATATTTCCCGGGTGGCTCGTTTCAACCAGCACGATACGGATGTTGTTCAATGTATTTTCTAGCATGAAACAGATGCGCTATATGAAATCAGGGCGCGAATCATATCAAAATGAACGAGCAAGTTCATAGAAAAGGCGTGCGCAGAAAAAACCATAGCAAATCCGTAATTAGCTGCTAGACTTGCCCGTCCTGAAGTGAGGCTCGCCGCACTTTACCGTTCTTTTATACCGTTACCGATTCATTCACACGATAGAGAGGTTAGCTTCATGTCTGCCATTCCTGCCATGTTAAATATCGCCAGAAAAGCAGCGCGCGATGCAGGAAAGTTCATCGCTCAATCTTCAGAGCGCATTGATAAAACCGTTATTGAACAAAAAGGTGCTCACGATTACGTAACTGAAATCGATAGACGTTCAGAAAGCTTCATTATCAACACCATTCAAGAAGCTTATCCAACACATGCCATCCTGGCAGAAGAATCCGGGCAATCAGAAAACACTGAATCCAGTGAATACCAATGGGTTATTGATCCGCTCGATGGTACAACGAATTTCATTCATGGCATTCCCCAATACGCTATTTCCATTGCCTTAATGCATAACAACAAGATAGAGCTCGGCTTGGTATACGACCCTATTAAACAGGAAGAGTTTTCTGCCATTCGCGGACAAGGCGCTCAACTCAATGGCAGGCGCATTCGCGTAAGCCAGATAAAAAACATGAAAGATGCACTCATCGGAACTGGCTTTCCATTTCGCGAAGATCAGTTAGCTATTACCGACATGTATTTTGAGCAGGCAAAGCGGATAGCAAAAGAAACCGCAGGTATTCGCCGGGCAGGTTCCGCTTCTCTTGATCTTGCCTATGTTGCTGCAGGTCGACTTGATGCTTATTGGGAGTATGGATTACAGACTTGGGATATTGCAGCAGGAATTTTGCTCGTTCAGGAAGCTGGCGGTCTTGTTAGCGACCCTAAAGGTGGACACGATTTTCTGAAGCAAGGTAATCTGGTTTGTGCCAACCAGAAACTTTTCAAAACCTTCCTACAGACGCTGAACAGGAAAGACTAGGGCATTCCATCAATTGCTTCAGGTTTTATCTCGATAAAATCCTTTTTCGAAATATCCAGTGTTAACAAAATACTGCTAGCAACATAAATTGATGAATAGGTTCCCACAAAAATACCTACAATCAAGGCAATAGAAAAATCCTTTATCATCTCGCCGCCCAAACCAAGTAAAGCAAACAATACAAACACCGTTGTCATGGACGTGATAATCGTTCGATCAAGGGTTTGGGAAAGGGAATTATTAATAACTTCTGTTGGTGTTTCCATTCGGGCGGCCTTGAAATTCTCCCTTACTCTGTCGAACACAACAATTGTGTCATTCAAGGAATAACCAATTAAGGCCAATACTGCTGCAAGCACGGTTAAATCGAATTCCAGACGTGTGACGGAAAAAAAGCCAAAGGTGATAATAACATCATGAAAAAGCGCTAGTACTGCACCTAAAGCAAATTTCGTGCTGAACCTCACAGCTACATAAAAAAGCATGATAAAGAGCGCAACCAACATGGCTATGCCACTTTGATCTCTCAATTCATCACCAACAACTGGACCAATAAAATCTACACGCTTAATCGTAAATCCTTCTGTTTCAAAATCTTTTTTGAGCAGAGTGTTTAACTGCTGTTCCATGTCAGTTGAACTAACTTCTGAATCACCAATCACTTTTACTAAAATGGTTCTGGCATTACCGTAATTCTGAACCTGCGCCTTTTCAAAAACTGGGGACGCTTTTAACACCTTTCTTATAGCAGGTAGATTAGTATCCTTTTCAAACCCTACCTCAATAGCAACGCCACCTGTGAAATCCAGGCCAAGACTTAAACCCTGAACAAAAAGTGAAACCACAGAAATCACAATCAACAAGATTGAACCTGCACCTGCGATATAACGCTTGGACATGAAATCAAAAACTCTTTTTTCTTTACTCATATGCTTTGCACCGACACTAGATTCTAAGTTTGTCGAGCTGTCGCCCACCGTAAATCAGATTTACAAGTGCACGCGTGACCATGATGGATGTAAATAAGGAACTAATAATGCCGAATGCTAACGTAACAGCAAAACCTTTGACCGAACCCGTTGCCATAATAAATAAAACGCCTGCCACAGCAATGGTGGTAAGGTTTGAATCAAGAATTGCCGTGAATGCTCTGTCGTAGCCTGCAGAAATAGCAGCCTGAGGAGGCTCACCTTTCGCCAATTCTTCCCTTATGCGAGAAAAAATAATCACGTTAGCATCAACAGCCATACCACCCAGAAGAACAAAACCCGCCATGCCTGGAAGTGTTAAGGTTGCGCCTATCAAAGACATGATTGCTACGAGAATTACAAGATTCAGCACTAGCGCAACATCAGCAATCAAACCAAAGACCTTGTAGTAAAACACCATAAATACCATAACTACCAGAAAGCCCAATAATATTGAGTTAAGACCCGCTTCAATATTCTCTGCGCCAAGGCTAGGACCTACTGTTCTTTCCTCTATAAAATACATTGGTGCAGCTAAGGCACCCGCTCTTAACAACAAAGCCAACTCAGACGATTCTGCAACACTATCAAGACCTGTGATACGGAAGTTAAATCCTAGCGCATCCTGAATAGTGGCAACGTTAATTACATATTTATCTTCTGTGGTAACCGGAATTAGAACCTTCTCACCATCTTTGCTGACTTCTTTCAGCTTGGTTTTATATTCGACAAAAATCACCGCCATGTTGCGTTTAATATTCTTCGAGGTAACAGCATGCATCTGCTTGCCGCCTCTGTTATCAAGTTTGATATTAACTTCAGGTGCTCCATATTGATCGAAACTGGCTCTGGCACCAATAACACGATCACCGGAAACAATAACGCGATTCTTGACTAACACCGGGGGACGTCGATTTTCTTTAAAGGGGAAACGGTCTGAACCAATGGGCACTGGACCATAACTTGCGCTGTTGCCAGTGTGCTCCCAATCCTCCAGGCGAAATTCCAGACTCGCTGTTTTACCAATGATACGTTTTGCTGCTGCGGTATCCTGAATACCAGGTAATTCGACAACGATACGCCCCGCTCCCTGACGTTGGACAATAGGCTCCGACACACCTAATTCATTGACGCGGTTTCTTAAAGTAGCGAGGTTCTGGCTGATAGCATAATCCTTGATTTCCTTAAGCTTCTGCTCCGTTAAACGCACACTTAATAAAAGTTCGTCGCTAGACACTACATTTTCGGCTACCAACTCGGGAAAATTCCTGAGAATCAAACCCGATGCCTGTGTGCGCATCTCGTCATTATCAAAACTTATCTGTAAATGCTGATCCAGAATTTCAACACCTTTCTGCTTGATTTTCTTGTCATGAAGTTGAGAACGGATTTCAGAGGCGTAGGATTTTAAATTGGGTTCCAAGGCAGCATTTAAATCAACTTCAAGAAGGAAATGAACACCACCTCTCAAATCGAGACCCAAGTTCATCGGGCGAGCTCCCATGCTCACCAGCCAATCAGGAATATTCTGCGCCATGTTAAGCGCCACGATATAATCATCACCCAAGGTTTTTTTAATTTCAGGTTGTAAGCGTTCTCGCTCCGCTTCATCCTGAAAGCGAATTAACAGGCTTCCAGTTTTTTCCGATTCAATACTTGCTGAACTCTGTTCACGTGCGAGCACGCTTTTTATTTGCCGTTGAGTAGCTTCATTTGGATTAATGGAGGCATTACTGCCTGTTATCTGCAAGGCTGGATCTTCTGGAAACAGAACAGGTGATGCATAGACTGCTGACAACAACACAACAAAAACAATCAGCAGGTATTTCCAGAGAGGGTATTTATTCAGCATGAAAAGGTTTTCTATCCAGAACTAGATTGCTTTAATCGTGCCTTTAGGAAGAACAGCACTCACGGAAATTTTCTGAATATTCACAGAAACATTATCTGCAATTTCTACTGTTATGAAATCATCACTGACTTTAGTAATCTTTCCCAAGATGCCGCCATTGGTAATAATCTCGTCACCTTTATTGAGACTACTAATGAGATTCTGATGTTCCTTCTGGCGTTTGCTTTGTGGGCGCCACAAAAGAAAGTAGAAAATCACGATCATGCCACCTAGCATGATGAAGGTTGGTATTGGGCTCTGTACCGCGGGTGCCTGAGCAGCACCTTCTGCAAATGCTTCAGAAATGAAAAAACTCATAGTGTCTCCCAACAAAGGTTATTCACAATCAGACAGGAAACGGGGCTCAATGTTCCGCTCTCTTGTAAACGCGTTCGAGCCCTGCTTTGAAGGGCTGCAATCTACTCTCTTCAATGGCGCAACGCAAATCCTGCATCAATTTCTGGTAATAACTCAGGTTATGAATAGTAGCGAGCTGAGCACCCAACATTTCCTTACATCGATCAAGATGATGCAAGTAGGCTCGGGAAAAATGCTTACAGGTATAGCACTCACAATTTTCATCCAAAGGCCTTAAATCCTGCCTGTATTGCGCGTTTCTCAAACGTAATACACCCGTTGATGTAAAGATATGTGCATTACGTGCATTACGTGTTGGCATCACACAATCAAACATGTCGATGCCTCGACTAACGGCATCAACAATATCCAGGGGCGTTCCAACCCCCATCAAGTAACGAGGCGCATCGACCGGCATGTTAGCAGCCAATGCATCTAGCACCATTAACATCTCATCCTTGGGCTCCCCTACTGATAGACCGCCAATGGCATAACCATCAAAACCAATTTCCTGTAATGCCTTCAGAGAACGCTCTCTTAATTCTGGATACATTCCACCCTGAACAATGCCAAACAAAGCTGATGGATTATCACCATGTGCTTGCTTCGAACGCTCTGCCCAACGCAAGGAAAGCTCCATTGAACGACTCGCTTCATCCTCTGTAGCAGGATACGGCGTGCACTCATCAAAAATCATCACGATGTCAGAACCCAACTTCCGTTGAACTTCCATGGAAATTTCAGGTGTTAATTCCACTTTTGAGCCATCAATAGGTGAACGAAAGCTCACACCATGCTCACTGATTTTTCTCAAGTCACCCAAACTAAAAACCTGAAAACCGCCGGAATCTGTCAAGATAGGTTTTTCCCAACCAATAAAACCATGCAGACTTCCATGTTGTTCAACAACATCTGTTCCAGGTCTCAACATTAAATGAAAGGTATTACCGAGAATAATATCAGCACCTGTTTCGAGCACATCTCTAGGAGACATGCCTTTAACACTTCCATAGGTGCCTACAGGCATAAAGGCAGGCGTAGAAATCTTGCCGCGAGGAAATTCAATCTCCCCTGTTCTTGCCAGTCCATCTGTTTGTTTAACTCGGAACTTCATCATTCTTTATCATTTCTCGTTCTTAAAATTCAAGAAAACTTTTTCTCCAAAAACATTGCATCACCGTAGGAAAAAAAACGATAACCTTCAGTGATAGCAGCTTGGTAAGCATTTGCTATCACCTCCTTTCCACTAAAAGCACTGACCAACATCAACAAGGTAGATTTAGGTAAATGAAAATTAGTAATCAGTGCATCAACACAACGAAACTCATAGCCGGGGTAAATAAAAATATCTGTTTCTTCGTTCCTAATTTGTAACTCACCACCGACACAAGCTGATTCTAGTGCTCTTAAGGAAGTTGTGCCTAATGCAATGATTCGCCCACCTTTCTCTCTACATGCTTTCACTTGTTCAACAAGTGCTTCATCGATCTGATAACGCTCCGCATGCATGTGATGCGACTTGATATCATCAACTCTTACAGGCTGAAAAGTTCCAGATCCGACATATAAAGTTAACTCTGCAATGCTTACACCCTTTGCCTTAATAGCTTCAAAGCATTTCTCATCGAAATGTAAACCTGCTGTTGGCGCCGCAACCGCACCTAAGGGTTTAGCATAAACAGTTTGATAACGGTCTTCATCAAACGAATCATCTTCTCGTTTTATATAAGGTGGCAAAGGCATATGGCCTTTCAACTCTACTAATTCATCAATGGATTCCAGGCCCGCCTCATGCAGATTCAAACGCAAGCTATAAAAACCATCATCTTTGGACAGCACTTCCGCAGAACATTCTTCAATGTATAGCTTGTCACCCACTTTGGGTGCCTTGCTGGCTTTAATTTGTGTGAGAATATCCCTGTCATTCAGCACACGCTCAAACAAGAACTCGAGCTTACCCCCGCTGATTTTCCTGCCAAACAATCTGGCCTTCATGACTTTGACATTATTTCTTACTAGCAGGTCATGCTCTCTGAACAGGCTATCAATCTGCCTGAATTCAAGATGTTTGATTTCACCCATGCCATTCACATGCATCAAACGACTATCGCTACGTTTTTGAGTTGGCATTTGGGCAATTAGCGACTCAGGTAGCTCAAAATCAAATTCGTCTACACGCATGATAAAAGACTTAAAAAATAGGGGAATGAGTGAAGGCTCGAAGGTTAAAGCAAAAAACTACCAAGCTCTAGTCTTCTTACCCAAGCTCTGACAGAGGTCGAATCATTGACCGCTATACAGCCATTGCTATAATGCGCCCCCTGTGCCAGTGTGGTGAAATTGGTAGACACGCCGGATTCAAAATCCGGTTCCTTTGCGGGAGTGGCGGTTCGAGTCCGCCCACTGGTACCACAAATCATTTTCTCTCTTCTGCAAAACCTTCTGCATACAAAAGTCTAAAGGCAATCCCCTATGGATAATCCGGAAAAACAGACTGTTAGTGTAGACCATGCTGGAGTTTTCAGACGTATAGCCGCACTGGTTTATGATTCCTTTCTCATTGGAGCCATCTGGTTCGGACTCGCAGGAATTGCTGTCATCCTCAACCATGGTGAAGCCTTACCTTCCTGGGCAAATCATTACTTACTTTTCCCTGCGCTCGTACTAAGCACTTTTCTTTTCTACTTCTGGTTCTGGACACATGGAGGGCAAACTTTAGGTATGCGTGCATGGCGATTACGTATTCTTTCTAACAACAATAAAACCCCATCATTAGCGCAATGCCTTAAACGATTTACCGTTGCAATTTTATCTTTAGGTTCAGGTTTTTTATTGTGTTTCGTTAATAAGGAAAAACGTTCGTTGCACGATCTGCTTAGTAGTACACACATTGTGCTCATGCCAAAAGAGATTTACTAAGAAACAGAAAATCTTTCTTAATATAAGAAATGGCGCGCCTGGGTGAAGCAAGCGTTTGCATTGCGTCAGCAATGCGCGAAGCTGAACGACCCGTAGCTATGCTACGGGGCCGGGACGGGTTCGAACCAATAAGAAGGCGAATCCTTCCTATGTGCGTTTTCAAACACGAGTACTTTGAGAATTACAGAATTAATATTTAATTTTGAAGATGGCGCGCCCGGAAGGATTCGAACCTCCGACCCCTTAGTTCGTAGCCAAGTGCTCTATCCAGCTGAGCTACGGGCGCGTAATTAGAAAATAAGAATTATTAATGGCGGAGAGGGAGGGATTCGAACCCTCGATGAGCTATAACACCCATACTCCCTTAGCAGGGGAGCGCCTTCGGCCTCTCGGCCACCTCTCCGAAAGGCGGCAATCATACCATGACTTTCTGAAAATCAAAGGCTAAATGGAATCTGAACTCAAGACCTAAGTTTATGACGTTTACTCGTCATCACTTCCTTTTTCACGCTGAATACGCTGATAAATTTCTTCACGATGAACAGCGATTTCCTTCGGCGCATCAACACCAATACGAACCTGATTACCCTTAACGCCTAACACCGTTACAGTGACTTCGTCACCAATCATCAAGGTTTCTCCTACTCGGCGCGTCAAAATTAACATGTTGTCTCTCCCATCTACGGCTCTATAAATAGCACTTCAGTTGTAACACTTGGTTACCAGTTGTTGATGGTAGCATAAAGCTACTCCACTGGCTCCTTATCTAAATCAAAGGCTGCATGCAAAGACCTGACAGCAAGCTCCAGATACTTTTCTTCAATCACCACTGAAATCTTGATTTCAGAGGTAGATATCATTTTTATATTAATATTTTCCTTTGCCATGGCCTTGAACATTCTGCTCGCCACACCGGCATGAGATCGCATACCCACGCCCACGATAGATACCTTGGCAATATCGTTATCTCCAACGACTTCCTTTGCCTCGAGTTTCTTTGCGGCAGCTTCCAGAATAGTACGGGCACGGTCAAAATCATTTCTGTGAACAGTAAAGGTGAAGTCATTACTATCGTCAGAACCTATGTTCTGGATAATCATATCTACTTCTATATTCGCTTCACCAATTGGCCCTAGAATTTCACTAGCCACACCTGGTCTATCAGGTACACCTCGGATAGTTAATTTGGCTTCATCCCGATTAAATGCAATGCCTGAAATCAATGGGTTTTCCATTTGCTCTCCGCCTTCTTTCTTTATTAAAGTTCCAGGACCATCTTCAAAGCTTGATAGCACCCTTAAAGGAACATCATATTTACCTGCAAATTCAACTGAACGTATTTGCAATACTTTTGAACCCAGCGATGCCATTTCCAGCATTTCTTCAAAAGTAATTTCATCGAGCCTTCTGGCTTTTTCACAAACCCTTGGATCTGTTGTATAGACACCATCCACGTCAGTGTAAATCTGGCACTCTTCGGCTTTCAATGCTGCTGCCAAAGCTACCGCTGTGGTATCAGAACCACCACGGCCTAATGTGGTGATACGACCTTCCTCAGTAACACCCTGAAAACCTGCGACAACCACGACCTTACCTTCTTTCAAGTCAGCAGAAATACGACTGGTTTCAATATTCTGTATTCTTGCCTTGCTATAGGCATCATCTGTCACGATTCTGATTTGGGGACCTGTATAAGACTCAACCGCACAACCCAGTTCCTTTAAGGCAAGACTTAATAGCGCAATCGTAACCTGCTCACCAGTAGCAAGTAAGACATCACTTTGGGCTTTATCAGGATAAGCTGAAATCTGTTGCGCCAACGAAACCAGACGATTGGTTTCCCCACTCATAGCAGAAACAGTCACAATAATATCGTGACCTTCATCTCGGAAGGATTTCACTTTTTGCGCTACTGCCTGGATTCGTTCTACCGAACCCACTGAAGTACCACCGTATTTTTGAACAATTAACGCCATGAAATGTTTAACTTTTTCTTAAAATATTTGATAAAGATGCCCCTCGAACAGGGCGCGTATTAAACAACAAAGACCTGAAGATTAAAACAGACTAGCTTATATACTTTTCAGGAAAGTGAAACTATCCAGTCTTTAGTGGTAGCCAGTACCTTTTCAAGCCCTTCTGAAGTTCCAGCACCAGCCTGAGCCATATCGGGTCTTCCACCACCTTTTCCGCCCAACTGCTGAGCAAGAAAATTCACTAAGTCCCCTGCTTTGTATTGTTGACAAAGATCCTTTGTCACACCAGCAATCAGACTTGATTTACCATCATTATCAACACCTAGAGCAACTACACCACTTCCCATCTTGTTTTTCAGTTGGTCTACCGTTTCCCTCAAGGTCTTTGGATCTCCTTCAATCTTGGCAGCGAGCATCTTGATGCCATTCACTTCTTCTAACTTATCAATCAGGTTATCGCCTTCACTTGCTGCTAACTTTGATTTCAAACGCTCGACTTCTTTTTCAAGCTGACGACTTTTTTCGATGATCGATTTGATATTGGAAAAAACTTTTTGTGGTTCACTTTTAAGCAAGCTAGCTAAGCGGGTTAAATCAGAACTCTGCTCAGAAAGATACTCGATTGCCGTTTCACCACTCACTGCTTCGATTCGCCTTACCCCAGAGGAAACTGCTCCTTCTGAAATAATCTTGAACACGCCAAGATCTCCTGTTCGAACAACATGCGTACCGCCACACAACTCCATAGAAAAGTTATCGCTACCCATGCTAAGTACTCGCACGGTGCTGTCATATTTTTCACCGAACAATGCCATTGCACCTTTCTTTTTAGCGCTTTCAATATCCATCTCTTCAGTCTTTACTGAAGTATTTAATAAAATCTGTTCGTTCACCAAATGCTCAACCTGAACTATTTCTTCCTGCGTCATCGCCTCATAGTGAGAAAAATCGAAACGCAAGCGTTCTTTATCAACTAAAGAGCCTTTCTGGCTCACATGTTCGCCTAATACTTTTCTAAGCGCTGCATGCATTAAATGGGTTGCTGAATGATGTGCTGCAATACGCTTACGCTCACTGGCATTTACTTTTGCCACGCAAGTATCACCGATAGACAGTTTTCCATTAAGCACTTCTACATGATGAAGAATAACGCCATCCTGTTTTGTACAAGCCAATACCTTTAATTGCACCTGATTATTTTCAAGTAAACCCTGATCACCAACCTGACCACCTGACTCACCATAAAAAGGTGTCTGATCCGTAATCAATATGGCAGCCTCACCCGCCTGAACTGTTTGCACAGACTGTTTTTCCTTGAAAAGCTTGAGAACCTTTACCTGCCCTTCAAGCGCTTCGTAACCAATAAAATGACTTGGACCACCAATATCTTTCAAATCGCCTGCTCGGTATTCAAAACTTGATGCAGCACGCGCAGCATTTTTCTGAACAGACATTTCCTTTTCAAAACCTTCAAGATCAACGCCAAGGTTTTTTTCCCTTGCAATATCTGCTGTTAAATCAACAGGAAAACCATAAGTATCATAAAGTTTAAAAATAACTTCGCCTGGAATTTCATTTGCAGTAAGCGAGGATAATTCACTTTCAAGAATCTTCATTCCTTGATCAAGGGTTCTCAGAAACTGCTCTTCTTCAATCCTTAAGGTTTTTTCAACATGCGCCTTGTTTTCAAGAAGAACAGGGTAAGCTGCACCCATTTCCTTGGCGAGCACATCAACTAGCTTGAAAAAAAAGACCTCACTGACACCCAGCTTATGGCCATGACGAATAGCACGACGAATAATTCTTCTTAGCACATAACCACGGCCTTCATTGGAAGGCAGTACGCCATCTGCAATCAAAAAAGAACAAGAGCGAATATGGTCGGCAATGACCTTAAGCGAATTATCATCTAAGTCTTTTGTGCCACATACTCTTGCGGCTTCTTTAATCAATCGCTGAAACAAATCAATTTCGTAATTTGAATGTACGTTCTGCAAAACAGCGGCCAATCTTTCTAAACCCATACCTGTATCAACAGAAGGAGCAGGTAGATTTTCCATACGACCATCTGCATATCGTTCGAATTGCATGAACACCAGATTCCAGATTTCTATGTAACGATCGCCATCATCATCAGGGCTACCCGGAGGGCCACCAGCTACATCAGCACCATGATCATAAAAAATTTCCGTGCTGGGTCCGCAAGGTCCTGTGTCACCCATGCTCCAGAAATTATCCTCATCAAGTTTTGAAAAACGGCTTGGGTCAATTCCAATTTCCTTTAACCAGATAGACTCCGCTTCCTGGTCATCCTTATAAACGGTTACCCATAATTTTTCAGGTGGAAGCCTGAGAACTACCGTCAGGAACTCCCAGGCAAACTGAATGGCTTCTCTTTTGAAATAATCACCAAAACTGAAATTACCGAGCATTTCAAAAAAGGTATGGTGGCGCGCGGTATAGCCTACATTATCAAGGTCATTATGCTTACCACCCGCCCTGACCACACGCTGGGTCGAACAGGCTCGTGAATAATCGCGACTTTCCTTACCAATAAACACATCCTTGAACTGATTCATACCTGCGTTTGTAAACAGCAGACTAGGATCATTCATGGGCACAAGCGAACTACTGGCAACTTCGGTATGCCCTTTGGAAATAAAATAATCAATAAATGCCTTACGAATGTCAGCACTTTTCATAACAAATCAATTTTCCTGAGAGATGCGCTAGGGGGAATCAGAACAAGTTCAGCATTATAAAGAGAGAGCTAGCTAATGGCTATTTTTAACAAGGCAGAAAGTAATGGGAACCTGAGTGCTATCCGTAAACAATAAGAGTCTGCTGACTAAGTGCTAGCAGTTCGCCATGACTGTTCCATACCTTGGCATGAGTAATCCCAAAACCATCACGACTAAATTCAATACTCGCCTGATATTCGAGAAAAACACTCGCATCCATCACAGGCAAAGGCTGGGGAAACTGCATGGTC
This sequence comes from Pseudomonadales bacterium, assembly GCA_040235395.1. GTDB lineage: Bacteria > Pseudomonadota > Gammaproteobacteria > Pseudomonadales > JBECKS01 > JBECKS01. Next base: position 17,763 of record JBECKS010000191.1, read on the forward strand.
CAGTTAACGGTGCTTCCTGCCTTCAGTGTTTTCATTTGCATCATGGTTGCTGGTGGCCACACATCAATGGCTGCAACAAGATGGCAAATACCCATGCTTTCGGGTTTTTCCCTGAACTTCATGTAACCACCCAGTTTCAGGCTGTTCCCTCCTGCTAGAGGTGGCTCACCCTGAGACTGCCCCATCTCAAAATAGTGTATAAACCCCGGAGCATTTTCACTTGGATAGAAACGCGCCTTATCAAGACCACCTATATCAGGAGCACAGAAACTGTTTATCTCAAGCTCAGACTTCACTGGCAATCCGAAGACAGCCTGAACCTGTACACAAACCACATCATTTTGAATTAATCGGGCTTGCCATTGAGCGATGCTTTTTCCTTCTCGCAACAATTCGGTTTGAATAGAGAAATCCTGTTCCGGAAAGGTTGGACCAGAAAATGCTATATTTAAGGCTCTTAAGGATTTCGCTGGATCAACTTTTACTTCCAGCGCCTTCAACAACATTGCCGCTGTCAGACCACCATAAAGGGTTCTACCCTGTGTCCAGCTAGCTGGAAGTGAAAAAGCCTCACCCTGCTCAACCAGACTAAATATTTCATCAATAAAAATATCAGTCATCGTCAAAATGCCGTCACAGGATTATTTATTTCTGAAGGAAATCACGACTGAGCTTGATAAACTCATCAAGCTTATCGTGATGAAGCCAATGACCAGCTTTTTCGAAAGTATAGAATTCAGCCTGCTCAAATAACTTGGCGCGCTCATCTTTTTCAGGAGGCAAAGCCCAGGACTTTTCGCCATTTACTAACAAAATTGGGCAGGTGACACGCGACCACAAAGCTTCCTGATCCTTACCTGAAATACGAATGGGAGACATCACACGTAGATAATTATCAAATTTCCATGTCCAGGTACCATCTTCATTCTGGTTCAATCCATGAACACTAAGATGCCTCGCCTGCTCATCACTCAAATGGCTGTTTTCCTCATGCATCCTTGCAATGGCATCTTCAAGGGACGGGTATTTTTTCGGCAATCTTGAGGAAAGCTTATGAATGGAATCCATCCAGTTAGCCATGCGCTCTTCTACCGCCGCTTTCTGCATTGCCTGAATAAATTGAGGTGGCGGACCCAGGCCTTCAATCGCAATTATTTTTTCAACTTTTTCTGGAAAGATGCCAGCATAATAAAGCCCGACACTACCGCCGAAGGAATGACACATGATACTAATCTTCTGATCTTCACGTGTTGTCTGCTTGATTAACTGATTGATGTCCGCAACAAAGTCTGTGAAGTAGTAACTTCCGCCCACCATCCAGTCCGAATTACCATGGCCGCGCAAATCAGGCGCAATCACTCGATAATCCTTACTTAAATCACTGGCTACCCAATCCCAGTTCCTGCAATGATCTCGCATTCCATGAATCATCAGCAACACAGGCGCATCCCTGTCACCCCATTCAACATAATGAAGCTTTAGTCGTTGGGAAAAATAATTATGGGAAGATGGGGAAGCTTTGATAAACATAGAGACGCCTGAAAACCAATAACAAGATTGCAAAGGAGTATAGAGTTTAGCCCTATATTTTTCTAGTTTTCACTTAACTGTCATGAATGATTTCAGAAACTGACAGTTTTTTTGTCTTCAGACTTCATTGTGCTCATTTTCTTTCAACACGTGATTGATATTGAAAGGTAAAAGATTCCCCGCAGCATCCTTGTAACGATGCATATATGCATTTTCTTCTACAAGAAAATCCTCTATCGCTTTGCGGAATCCTGCATGTGCTATCCAATGCATGGAATAAGTCATAACAGGCTCGAAACCACGTGCTATTTTATGCTCGCCCTGGGCACCAGAATTAAAATATTTCAGTTTGTGATTGATACAGAACTCAATACCTTGGTAATAACACAGCTCAAAATGGAGATTGTCATAATCCTGCAAGCAACCCCAATACCTACCATACAATGCATCTTCACCAATAACACTTAAAGCTGTGGCAATAATTTTCTCATCTTTCTCTGCAATCACCATGAGTAATTTTTCTGACATACAAGAAGCTAGCAAAAGAAAAAACTCAAGGTTCAAATATTCAGACATTCCTCGTTTCCAATAGGTGCTTTGATAATATTCGAAAAAAGCTGTCCAGTGTCTTTCACTTATTTGCTGTCCCCTGAGTTGAGTAATACGAATGCCTTGATCACTAACCAGTCTTCGTTCTCGTTTCAGGTTTTTTCTTCGCTTACAGGTAAGGGTCTCGAGAAAATCATCAAAGCTTCCGTATAACTTATTAAACCATTGAAACTGAACCCCCTCCCTCAGCTGAACCTCCTCTTGATTGAAAATCTCCAGATCCTCAAACTCAGGAAAGAGACAATGCCAGGAGGAAATTCCATGCTTTCTGGCAAGCGTACTTATGTTTTCAAGAATAAAAAGGAACAACTGATTCTTACTAAATCCCAATTGATCAGCTTTTTCAGAAAAACAGATTCGAGGCCCCTGACAAGGTGTAAAGGGAATTGCTGTGAGGAGTTTTGGGTAATAGGAAAGTCCATGTCTGGAATAAGCATGGGCCCAGCTCTGGTCAAACACATACTCGCCCTGTGAATGCCCTTTCAGATACATAGGCATAAGTGCCAAGAGTTCATTTTCTTCGTAAACAAGCACATGCTGAGGTTGCCAACCTTTTTCCGCACAAACCGCCCCACTAAGCTCAAGGGCATTCAGGAATTCCCAGCTAATAAAAGGATAATCGGTTCCACAGACGCCATTCCAAAGCTGGCTATCTACCTTTGCAATCTCATCTAATAATTCAAATCTCAGCAATTGAACAACCCCAATTCAACAGACAAAGTCATTGAAACATAAGGTACTCATACTTGATATGAAAGAAAACTGTCATTAAATCGGATGATGTCTGTCACGACGTCCACGTCTACAATTTCCATCATGCTATTCAATATATTTAAGAGCCACACCGGAATTTACTAAAGAGAGCGATAAATGAATAAACTGGACCAACATATGGCGGTACAAGCCAACATCAACTCAATGAAACATGCGATGGCTAAAGACAAACAGGCCTGGCTAGCCTTATTTGCAGACAATGCTATCGTGCGCGACCCAGTAGGAAAGTCGCCTCTTGATCAGTCTGGAGAAGGACATCAAGGAAAACAGAAAATAGAAGCTTTCTGGGATAACGTTATAGCAAATGGCAATGTGCAGTTAGAAGCTACAAAACGTTACATCAGTGGCGATCATCATTGTGCAGTCGCAATAACGGGAAAAAATGATATGGGCTTTGTTACCACCTGTATCGATATGCTAGTAGTCTACGAAGTGAATGAAGAAGGAAAAATCGTTTCACTCAGTGCACATTGGGATTTCGATGATTTAATGAATCAAATAAAAGCTGCTCAAGCTTAAGACTGCATAGTTCTTGTCTTAAAGAATTCCAGGTAAAATAACTTTTCTTTCTTTTGGGTAATCAGGAAACTTCTTGAGATACCACTCATGGGTCTGGAAAGCTCTTGGAATCAAGTTAGCCGCTGAAACGCCTAAAACAAATAAAGCACCCACACCCCAAGTAGCAACAGCAATACCCGTGAAGGAAATCAACTCAGCAAAATAGCTTGGGCAGGTAACATATTTAAACAAGCCGCCATATGGAATCCGGTAGTTCTTTTCACCCTTCTCTACTTCCTCTTTTGTTCTAAGGTTTCTTACGATGGCATCTGCATGGATGTTCAAGGTATAGCCCGTCATCCACATCAACACACCGATAATGAATCTAGGGTCTTTCAACCACTCCGTTGTCATGTGATCACTTAAGTGGGAAATAAATACCGCGTTTAGATAACCATGTATGCTAGTTACCGCCCAACCCGTAATCACAATAATCAGGCCAAAGCTTCCTTTATCTCCCCTTGCAACACGCATTAGCATTGGAAAAACAAAACCTCTATTTCCATAATGAATTAACCAGAGGCCAAGAAAAATCAAAGGGACGGTTTCAAAACGATTCTGTCCTTGAAAATAAAAGAAAACAAAACTCAGTGTTGCTGGCAGTTCCATCAGGAACCAACCGAATTGTGGCTGCAAATTAAATTTAGCTTTCTTGGAAGCAAAACGCCCGTATGGGGATTTTGAGAAAAAAGCGCCAACAAAAATCACTGCCATGTAGGCAAACGCAATATATAAAACGATTTGATAGGTTTCAGGTTTCAACAATGTGTCTAACATGAGGCAGCTTCCCTTTTAGTCTCTGAAATTATTATTTCGAAAGACTGTAGTTACTTTGCCTCAAAACAACATCATCACTTTAGGTGAGAAATTCCTGAGAATAAGCGGGCGTGCAAAACAGATTCTGATTAAATGAGGAATAGATAGATATAGATAGTAGATATAGAAAAAGGAAGCACAAATAAAAAAGGCCGCTCCCTGCGGCCCTTTCTAAATTCTCCCTTTCTGCTCCATGCTTAGTTTCCGTACTCCTAGACAACCATGTCTTCGTCCTTTATCCCGCAATCCATCAGCTAGGGTTCCTACAACTCATCCTGAGTCGGTGACAGTTCCTTGCCACGGAGCGAAATTTAGCAAAAACGCCTTCACTGACAAGCACTAAAGAACAAAAAGTAATGACCAATTTTGAGGCTCGTCATCCCGACAATAATCTCTTTTAAAAACAATTAGTTATATTTTAACGAGAGGTGGTTATTTTCTCTCTGGAACTGCTTTATATAATTTTTGTAAGAAGAGGATTACACATAATTAGCACCCTCATCGTTTGGGCAAATAAAGTAGTGGATTAACGGGCTGACCTTCCTTCCTTATTTCAAAATGCAGCTTATTCCTGTCTGTCCCGCTAGACCCCATTTCCGCAATCTTCTGTCCTTTGGTCACCGTATCACCTTCCTTAACAAGCACTCTACGATTATGCGCATAGGCAGTCAGATAAGATTCATTATGTTTCACAATCACAAGGTTTCCGTAACCAACCAGACTATTGCCGCTATAAACAACAGTACCATCTGCTGCTGCCCAAATAACATCACCAGCATTGCCAGCAATCTGAATACCTTTTTTTCCAACTGAATCCGATGAGGATGAAAAAGTCTGGATCAAATTACCTTTTGCTGGCCACTGCCACTTGATTGATGAAAGATTCGTAGTAGTTTGCTGAGATGGTCGTTTTGACCATGGCATTCGCGGCTTTTTGTAACTGGGTTTTACACTACGTTGCTGAGATGTTTGCTGACTTTGCTCAGCGATTGTAATTCCGGTATATCCACTCTTTGAGGGAATCTCGTCCTGGTTTGTCGTTAATTTGATTTTTTGTCCAACCTTTATGATGTAAGGAGGCTGAATACCATTAATTTGGGCTAACTCCTTGTAATCACGTTTATAACGCCAGGCGATTGAATACAAGGAATCACCCTTTTGTACTTCATACTCACCGTACCTGATTTCTTGCCGACTCTGGGTTTGAAACAAAGTGTTAGAATTATTTCCGCAGGCCGACAGCAGAAATAACTGACCAACAATGAGCAGCAAAATTCCAGTTTGTTTATGAACTGATTCGAACCTCATTTATTCGCCTTTTAAATCATCATGCTTAAGCGTTTCTGCACCTAATAAACCACTTAAATGCGACATTAGAAAAACCGTCGCCAGACCCAAGATCAAAAAAAACATCGCTTGTATGATTTGAGGATCAACTGCACTTTCTTGCGCAAACTGCCATGGGGAAATACTTTCACTTAGCATGGGAACTTTTTCTCCATGGCTATTTATTCGATATTCAAGTACATGCTGCCAAGGCCAGATTCGATTCAAGGATCCTAACATCACCCCAGTCAGCAATGCATAGACCTGAAAGGGAAAACGTTTGAATAAAAAATCCAGTAAATGTGAAAAAGCCAGAATACCAATACCTGCACCTATCATGAAAGACATTATAATTTCCAGCTGCAAGGCTTTTAATGCAGTCAAAATTGGAACATAAAGCCCAGCCAACATTAAAATAAAACTTCCAGACAAACCTGGTAGCATCATTGCGCTGATTGCTATCAAACCCGCAAAGAACACATTTAAAGGTTTAGCTTCAACATAAATTGGCGACGCCACTGTAATGTAATAGGCAAAAATAAACCCACAAAAAAAGCATGCAATCAGCTCCAATCTTTTCCAATCACGAATCTGCAAAGCCAACCACAGGGAAGATGCAACAATAAGACCAAAGAAAAATGACCATATATAAATTGGGTAATGCACCAATGTGTAAGAAATAACCTGAATGAGAAACCCAAAGCCACTCACCAATCCCGCTGCAAGAATCAATAGAAAATTTCCGTCAATATATCTCCAGAAGCCTCTTAAATTTCCGGAAAAAATAAATCTGATTGACTGCAAATCAAATGCCGTAATGCCGATAAAAGTCGAGGAAGAATGCCAGTAATTAATGCCAGTGTTCCTGCAGAAACACCTGGAACAATTTCGACAGCACCCATCAGCATGCCTTTCAGATAAATCAACCACCACTTTTCTTTTTTATCAGCATCTTGCATAAGCTGTTGATCGTTACTCATGTATCGCCTCTCAGGCCAAACCGCTCTTCAAAGGCACAAACATAACGTCTTCAATAACCTTAACATCATAGTCATCTTCTGATGTACGAGTGATTAATTGCAGCTGTTGTTTCTCAACGCCAACAGGAATCACCAGCCTGCCACCTACTTTCAATTGCTCAAGCAGGTTCTTGGGGACCACTTCTGGCGCAGCAGTTGAAATAATGGCATCAAATGGTGCCTCCCTGGCCCAACCGTAATTTCCATCACTATGTTGAAAACGAACATTCATCATAGACAAAGCTCGCAGCCTTTCCTTTGCCTTATTCTGTAGTTGTGCAATACGTTCAGTGGTATATACATGAGGGACCAAACGAGCAAGGATTGCCGTTTGATAACCAGAACCCGTTCCAATCTCCAGCACTTTGTGAGGCTTGGCATCACGAATTAACAATTCTGTCATGCGTGCAACGATATAGGGTTGAGACAAGGTCTGCTGGAAACCTATTGGTAATGCAGTATCTTCATATGCTCGCGTTGCAAGTGCTTCATCCACAAATAAATGTCTGGGAATTTCCCTGATGGCATCAAGCACTTCAAGATTTTTTATCCCGGAATCAATCAGGCGATTCACTAACCGCTGCCTTGTTCTCTGGGATGTCATGCCAATTCCATTCATAGAATTTTCACTCATACATTTTTATATCTTTTAGCTCGCTTGATTTACTGTTTACAAGCTCACCCAAAAACGACGTAGCATAGGAACCTGTCGGCAATTCAAACTGAAGAAACAAACTCGTATTATCCAGAAATTTCCAACTTAGATTTTTTGGAAAAACAATCAAAGCCCTTCGAGACATTTCTAACTTAAAACGAATGACCAATGACTGAAAAATAGAAAATGATTCAAGAATATTTTCTTCAAGCTTCAAGCTTTCATCTCTTGCCATCCCCTCATTAAAACCAGACAGCGGACCTGTTAATACTAGCTCCCCGTTATTAACACGCTGCTGAAGTGCTTCTGCATTATCTTCACACTGAAATAACGAACGACCATCAGCAAACTGAAGCACATCGCCATTTAACACAGTTCGCTGCAAACCTAAGTTGATTCTTTCAGAAAGATAATGATTGAATGCACAAGCCCTGTAAGTCGATAACACTCTGGAACGCAAGGATCGATTCCTGGAAAGGTTCAGACTCTCAAAAGATTTTAACTCATGAATATTCTGAAAGTTATTTCCAAAACGCTGTTCACCAAAATAATTAACAAACCCAAACTGATTTAATAACTGAAGCCTGGATTCAATCTTATTCTGAACATCTTCATTCCACACTCCTGATTGAGGATCAACAATATCTCTAATAATAATTTCAAACCTGTTTCCAAAGAATCGCCCTATCTGCAATTTCTTTCGATTACGCTTGCACTCAAGGATATGCACTTCTGGAACAGAACCATTGCCAACATTATTAAATTTTTCTCTTGCAATCACAGTACTTGCGAAAAAATCATCAAAAACTTCAAGATGCCTTTCATCAAAGGCGCTCGATGCTAAATCTATACTAAACCATTGCCTCGTTATTGCATGTTTATCCTTAAGCCCAAGATACCCAACACATTTTCGTGGAACCTGAAAAAAATCTGCAAGAATCTTGATTACATCCAGAGTATTCAGGTTTTTCTTTTCAACAAGAACACATAAATGTTGGCCTTCACCAGTAAAATCAAAACCTGTGATTTCAGTGACGATAAAATCCTCTGGTATGGATTTAATTTTCCCAAGCGCAATAACTTCGGGGAATTCACTTGCGAAAGCAATATCGGTATCTAGAAAAGTAGAAGCTTCGGGCATACCTTTATTATATTCATTATCTTTCTGCATAATCGATGTGGTGGAAAAAAACATACTAAACCTTCTTCACCAGCACCAATGCATGTACAGCAATCCCTTCCTGACGTCCTGTAAAACCTAGCCCCTCGGTTGTTGTAGCTTTTATGCTCACCTGCGACAAATCTACATTTAAATCTTCACACAGGTTTTTTCTCATGGAATCAGTAAAACCTGACAGCTTGGGCTTTTCCGCAATCACTGTGACATCAAGATTTTCCATTTCAAGAGAACGCTCCTGCAATAATGCG
>JBECKS010000294.1:0-2002 GCA_040235395.1 Pseudomonadales bacterium
GCGGTGAACTGGAAGAGGCCATAAAAAACCTCAAACGGGCTACGGTATTCAATTTTCGTTTCGTACAGGGATTTACCACATTGTCCACCGCCTATCTGATGAAAGGCGAAGTGGATGAGGCCATCGAAGCCTGCGAACAAGCATTAAAAGTGGCTCCGGACTTTGCCGTGGCCCACAACAACATCGCCATCGCCTTCCTTGAAAAAGGCGACAAGACAAAAGCCGCTGAACATGTCCGCCGGGCCCTTGAGCTGGGCTATGAGGTAGCGCAAGAAATTCAAAAGGATATCGCGTCCTGACCGCGTGCATCCCTTGCAGCTTTGTTGTCGGCCACCCGCCATCGCTGATCACCCCCCGGGATCATCAATGGCAATTGCCCTTGCCGGCCCATCGCAAGGATAGTGGGCAAACCGGTTTGGCTGCAGATGGCCCTACCTACGGAGATTATTTTTTAGCGGCCCACGACTACCTCTGCCACGAGGGCCGGACCGCCATCGTCCGGGCGGTGGAAAACCGCCTCAACCGGCGGGTGACCAAGGAGGATATCCACGGCCTGAACGTTCACCTGGCCAAGCACGGCGCCCTGTATCATCCTGCTCTGATCACCGTGCAACTCCATGACACCCAAATGCAACTGGCACTTAACGTGGCTGCCAGTGCAGCGGGACGCCGGGTCATCCGGGGCGAATACGAAATACTGCAGCAATTGAATCACGACTATGCGGCGCGCCATATACCCCTGGTCTTTGGTTATGGCCAGGGGCGGCCTGACAGCGGCCGCCCGGCCCTGCCGATGTTTCTGGCCCAATGGTTCGATGGATTTTATGAATTTCACGTCGCAGACAAGCCGCCCCTTGGGTGCCATTGGCGGCTATGGGATGATGACAACGGCCATCGGTGGCTGTCTCCATCCCAGGTGACAGACGCATTTCGCCAGGCCGCCGCCATATTGACCTATTATTTTAACCCGGTTTCCGCTGCGGCGATTCTGGATTGGCACCACGCCGCCGGTGATTTTGTACTGCAGCCCCACGACCGGGGTGTAACCGTCGGTTTGATCACGGTTCGCCGTTATGCCCCCTTTGTGTATCGTCAGGAAAAAGATCTCCCGTCCATAGAAGCGATCCTGGAGACCATCGTATTGTTTTTGCTGCGCATTTCACTGTGGCTGCGTGTGGATCGGGTGGAAGGTACGGGTGATCTGGTATGGGTCGATGATATCGTCCAGGAATTCATATGGCGAGGATTTGTGCAGGGGCTGACGGCCATGGCCGGGGTTCACGGTCTGCCACCGGAATTGATTGAAGCGATTCCGGAATATATCGCGGCTCATTCAATGCACGAAATGATAGCCATGGCAACCGGCATGATCCCAGACTGGTTGAAGACAGGGTCTGAAAAAACATTAATCGGCAGCCACCTGGAAACCCATATTCAAAAGATGATGGATATCGTGCGGGCCAGAACCTGCGGATCTGTCGCGAAAGAGCAGACGCCCTGGTAAATCAGGGTTTTTTATTGACAATATAACTGATTTTTTTTTATATCATGCTCCTTTGAGCCCTTATAAACAATACTATCAATCCAAAACCCAACGGATCGTTTTTATAAGCATTTTTAAAAAAATCGAGAGGGGGTGACTTTTTTCTGCACCTGTGAACCAAAGTTTTTCGATGCGCTTTAAATACTAAATGGAGGTATACTATGGCAAAACATGAAACCCCAATGTTGGACCAGCTTGAATCCGGTCCGTGGCCGAGCTTTGTGTCCGACCTGAAGCAGCAAGCTGCCAAAAGAGCTGAAAACAAAGAGGGTATTGAATTCCAGGTTCCCCAAGACGTGGTCGAAGACCTGCTCGGGGTTTTAGAACTCTCCTACGAACACGGCCGCACCCATTGGAAACACGGCGGCATCGTCGGTGTTTTCGGTTACGGCGGTGGCGTCATCGGCCGCTACTGCGACCAGCCCAAACAATTCCCCGGCGTGGCCCATTTCCACACCA
>JBECKS010000298.1:0-1866 GCA_040235395.1 Pseudomonadales bacterium
ACGAGCCAGAGATAATCGAGGATTCCCCCTACCACTTGAGCACGCTCAGTTCCGTGATGTCGATCGTCTCCTTCAGGCGGTAGATCGCGATGAGGATCGCCAGCCCCACCGCGGCCTCGGCCGCCGCAACGGTCATGACCATGAAGGCGAACACCGATCCCGTAGCGTCGCCCAGGTAGGACCCCACCGCGATGAAGGCCACGTTGACGGCGTTGAGCATGATCTCTACGCTCATGAGGATGATGAGGGCGTTCTTGCGCGCCACCACCCCGGCAACGCCGATTCCGAACAGGATCCCGGAGAGAAGCAGATATGCCGACGGTTCCATCATGACAAGGTTCTCCGTCCGTGGCGCGCCCGTGTTCCCCGCACCGTCAGATCTTCCTCTTCGCCATCGCGATCGCCCCGATCACCGCGGCCAGCAGCAGGACCGAGGTGAGCTCGAACGCGAGGAGGTAATCGGTGAACAGCGCGCGCCCCACGGCCTCCACGGAACCGGAGTCCGCGGCGGGAGTTCCCGCCAGGACGAAGCGTCGGGCCACCAGCGCCGCCTCGAGGATCAGCAATCCCGCGGCGGTCACGCCCAGGAAGCGCAGGCCCGTCAGCCGCTCCTCGGGCAGCCTGCGCTCCGGGACGTTGATCAGCATGATCACGAAGATGAACAGGACGACCACGGCGCCCGCGTAGACGATGACCTGGATCACCGCGAGGAAGTGCGCCTGCCGGAGGGCGAAGAGCGCCGCGACGGCAAAAAGCGTGAGGATCAGGTAGAGCGCGGAGGTCATCGGATGCCGCCGGGTGACCACCATGATCGCTCCGCCCACCGAGATCGCGCCGAATATGGCGAACAGGATCGGTTCCATCTCTCTCCTACTTTTCCAGCAGCATGTCGATCGTGAAGATGAGCTTCTCCCTCGTAAGATCGGGCGGCGTGTACCAGCCCGTGTCCATACGGATCGCGTCGCAGGGACACGCCTCCACGCATTGGCCGCAGAAGATGCACCGGAGCATGTCGATGTCGAAGCGCACCGGGTACTTCTCGACCTTCGGGTCGGGGGATTCCCCCGCCACGATGGTGATGCACACCGCGGGGCACGCGGTGGAGCAGCAGAAGCACGCCACGCACCGGGGCGTCCCGTCGGGCCGCTTCATCAGCCGGTGCAGACCGCGGAACCTCGGGGGCATCACCCGCCGCACCTCGGGATACTCCATCGTGGCGATGTTCTCCTGGTGCCGCATGTTGCGCAGGAGATGCCCGATCGTCACGCCGAGCCCCTTCACGATCTCCAGGAGGTAGAGGCTCTCTCCCCCGGACATCTTCCGGGGACGGGCGACTTTTTTCACCCCGATCGTCATCGTCGTCTCACCCGCCTCCGCCGACCAGGAGCAGGACAAGCCCCGTCACGAAGATGTTCGCCAGCGACAGGGGGAGCAGTACCTTCCAGCCAAGCTGCATCACTTGGTCGTACCGGAACCGGGGGATCGTCCACCGGACCCATATGAAGAGCCAGGCGAAGAAGAGCAGTTTCCCCACGAAAGCCCCTATCCGCAGGAGGAGCACCAGGGCGCCGGGAAGTCCGAAGGAAATTCCCCCGGGGAGCCGGAAGCCGGAATCCGCCAGGTAGGGGAACTGCCAGCCGCCGAAAAAGAGCGTCGCGATCAGCGCCGAGCCGACCACCATGTGGACGTACTCGGCCATGAAGAAGATCGAGAACTTGAAGGAACCGTACTCCGTGTGAAACCCCGCGACGATCTCCGACTCTCCCTCCGGCAGATCGAAGGGGGTCCGGTTCGCCTCCGCGTAGACCGCCACGAGAAAGAGGAGAAATCCGAGCGGCTGCAGGAACACGCCCCACTTCGGCACGA
>JBECKS010000062.1:0-4184 GCA_040235395.1 Pseudomonadales bacterium
GCTGTCGAAGGTGTTTTCAAACGTTGTCGGGGTGCCTATGCCGTGGTGGCAATGATTATTGGTTATGGCATTGTTGGCTTCAGAGACCCTCACGGTATTCGCCCGATCATTTACGGTAAACGTGAAACTGAGAAGGGCACTGAGTACATGATATCGTCGGAAAGTGTTGCGCTTCGTAGTCTTGGTTTTGAGCCTGTGAGGGACTTATATCCCGGTGAAGCGATTTTCATCGAGAAAAGTGGAGCCGTGCATACTAAACAATGTGTTAAGAACGCCAGTTTGAATCCCTGTATTTTCGAATACGTTTATCTTGCACGACCTGATTCTGTGATTGATGGAGTCCCTATTTATCAGGCGCGCATGCGCATGGGCGAAAAGTTGGCAGAAAAAATCATGCGTTTACGACCTGAGCATGATATCGATGTGGTGATTCCCATTCCTGATACCAGTAGAACGTCAGCGCTTGAAATGGCAAAGGCACTCGGCGTGAATTATCGCGAAGGTTTTATCAAGAATCGTTACATAGGTCGAACCTTTATCATGCCTGGTCAAAGTATGAGAAAAAAATCCGTTCGCCAGAAATTGAACGCCATTGATTATGAATTCCGCGGAAAGAATGTCATGCTGGTAGATGATTCCATTGTGCGCGGCACTACTTGTGAGCAGATTATCCAGATGGCTAGGGATTCGGGTGCGAAAAAAGTGTATTTTGCATCGGCGGCACCTAGTGTGAAATATCCCAATGTGTATGGCATTGATATGCCTGCAGCACAGGAGTTGATTGCGCACGGTAAAACAGATGAAGAAATACAAAAAGAAATCGGTGCAGATTGGCTGGTTTATCAGGATCTAGATGATTTGATTGCCTGCGTAGGCGGAGCTAACAAGAATATTGATGGTTTTGATTGTTCTGTTTTTACAGGGGAGTATATTACTGGGGATGTGGATCAGGAATATCTCGATTGTTTGCAAGCAAGAAGAAACGATGCTGCAAAGCAAAAGCAGGATGAGCTCGATCAGTTGGCAAGCAGTGATGATGAAGAACTGATTGATTTGTATTCTGTCTAGATTCTCTTCTGCATTTCGCAGAGCTTCTAAAAATTTATAATTTAAAAAATTAAAAGTTGAGAGTAAAAATGTCGGAAGATAAGTTTTCCAATGATGACTATGCAATTGAAACCCTGGCCGTCAGGGCGGGGCAAACACGTTCGCAAGAAGGTGAGCATAGCGAAGCGATGTTTTTAACCTCGAGTTTTGTCTTTGATTCAGCAGAGCACGCGGCTAAGCGTTTTTCAGGCGAAGAAAAAGGAAATATTTATTCGCGATTTACGAATCCTACAGTTCGAACCTTCGAGCAACGATTGGCTGCTATGGAAGGTGCTGAACGTTGCGTAGCAACAGCTTCTGGTATGTCAGCGATTCTGAGTGTGTGTCTTGCGCATTTGAAAGCAGGTGATCACGTGCTTTGTTCACAACAGGTTTTTGGAACAACGGTCAGTCTGTTTAGTAAGTATCTTGCTAAATTTGGAATTGAAACAAGCTTTGTAAATATTCTTGCATTCGATGATTGGAAAGCGGCAATCAAGGAAAACACACGCTTACTGTTTATTGAAACGCCAACTAATCCTTTAGTTGAGCTTGCTGATATTAAGGCATTTTCAAAACTGGCCAAAGCTCATCAAGCATTGTTGGTGGTGGATAATTGTTTCTGTACACCAGTGTTGCAACAACCTCTTTCTTTAGGTGCAGATATTGTTGTGCATTCGGCAACAAAATTCATAGATGGACAAGGTCGCTGTGTGGGCGGAGCTGTACTTGGAAGTGATGCTTTGATGGAAGAAGTGTATGGCGTGCTTCGGACAACGGGTCAGACCTTAAGCGCATTCAATGCCTGGGTATTCCTGAAAGGGCTTGAGACACTGGATATTAGAATGAAAGCACATTGTGCAAGTGCACTAAGGCTTGCGCTATGGTTGCAAGAACAGGATGCAGTTGAGCGTGTTCATTATTGTGGTTTAAAAGATCACCCTCATCATGAGCTTGCATTGAAACAGCAGAAGGATTTTGGTGCGGTACTGTCTTTTGAAGTAAAAGGCGACAGGGAAAATGCCTGGGCAGTCATTGATGAATGCAAATTGATTTCTATTACAACCAATCTAGGTGATACCAAGAGCACGATTTCGCATCCAGCCAGTACAAGCCATGGTCGACTCACTGATGAAGAAAGGCAGAAGGCTGGCATAAAACAGAATCTTGTCAGGATTTCTGTTGGGCTTGAAAACGTGGAAGATTTGAAAAAAGATCTAAAGCGAGGCTTGTCCAGATTAAGCTAGCATTATTTACTATTTCCCATCCTGGCTTTTAATGCGTCAACAAAGGATTCATTTCCTGAACTGTGTTTGTTAATCAGTGCCTGTTTGATTGAGCCGCCAGCCATATTCATGAGCTGGTCAAATGAGTCTGTTAACCCTTGCGATTTACTTTCCTGACTAAAGCCATATAGGCGATCGAGAAAATCTGTTTGGGTGAATTTCAGTTTTATACCGAATTCATCCTGCACCATTGCGATACATTTTTTTGCCTGAGCAATAGCGGTAGGGGTTAGCAGCCAGTTTCTATCAGTCATACATCACCTAATAAGAAAAATGCGCGTTAAAAAAGTGCACTAGCATCCCTTGCAGAAACAATTTACATAGATAATGCAGGAATTATGCCAGCAGATTGAGACTGATTCTAAATAGGCCTGGTTAATGCAAGATAAAGAAACTCAAGGTTTTCAGAAAACTTTTTTAGAAAGAAATCTAGAGCAAATCTTCCCAGAACTCTCTTTGCTTTTTCATAGGATCGCTGTGCAGGGCGCAAGCGTGACCAAGCTCCATGGTGCTACGGTTATCGAGTTCATAATGAGGCCAGATTTCCAGGCTTTCACATTGTGGTGAGCCTGTGTGGGCAAACCGCGTCCACGCATCGATACAAATATCAGAAAGGGTTTTTATTTCTGGAGATTGACCGACAAAAAGCTTGGTGAAGTTGTCTTCAATACTGCCAAATACAAATGGAATCTCAACGGCATGACAAGAGCCAAGTTTTCCGTCGAGAATCGTTGATTCAAATGTGAAAAGATAGGCGTAACAGTTTTCCTGATGTTTAAGTTGTGCTTCAAGTAAACGTATTGCAGGAATTCGGAAGAAACGGTCGCTTTCAATTGCGCTGAATACATCAACAGGTTTAGCGCGTTCATCTTCGTAATAGCAGGCAATGGTTTCTGCTGCCATGTCTGGCACTCGAGAGCTAATGACTTTCAATAAAGCTTCTTTATCAAGATGATTTTTTCCGGGATCGCTGAGTTGAACAAAAAAGCTCCATTCGTGGAGATTGGTTCCTGTAAGTAAGGCAACATTTTTTGCAATACCCTTTTCGATAGCGATAAGTGGATCTTCGGGTAGCACATCGTCACCAATTGTAGGAATGAAAGCAAAGCTGCTTACAGGTAAGCGGTGTGCTCGGTTTTCATTGGAGAACTTTATGCCGCCAATTTTTTCCTGAATCTTGAGTAGATTTTCTACCTCAAGTTCTTTTAACTGTTGAATGTTTTGAATATCGATTTCTGCTTCATCAATAAATGCCTTGGCAACGCGCTTTGCATCAACAGGAAGTGTGGTCATGTGCGCTGCGCCACTTTGAGCGATGGCTTTATGAAATAGTCCTTGAGCTAATGGGCTGCCAAGTAAACATGAAACACCCATTGCGCCAGCAGATTCTCCAAAAATCGTGACATTATTTGGGTCACCTCCAAAGGCATTTATGTTTTCCTTGACCCATTCAAGCGCAGCAATCATGTCTCTCAAGCCTAAATTGCTCTCAAATGCATCATCTTGGCTCAATGAATGAAAATTGACGAAACCCAAGACCCCTAAACGATAGTTGATGGTGACAAGCACAACATCTCCCATCAGAGGGAGGGGGCCTTTAAGATAAACGCTTTGTTCGCCAGAACCTGAAGTAAAACTGCCGCCGTGAATCCATACCATGACCGGTCTTAAGTTATTATCTAGCGAAGGCGTGGCAACATTGAGATACAGGCAGTCTTCATCGGTTTTGTCCACCATGGCAATAATGCCTTTGTTCTGTGGGCAGGCGTATCCGAGCTTGCTGGCATCTCTTACACCATTCCAGGCTAGTGG
>JBECKS010000081.1:0-3080 GCA_040235395.1 Pseudomonadales bacterium
TGGCAAGAATTCCTTATTAAAAATACCCTCGCTCTTTGCACATTAATATCCGTTTTCACCACTATTGCTATCATTACGATTCTTTCTGAAGAGTCTTTTCTTTTTTTTAAAGAAGTATCTCCTGCTGAATTCTTTTTTGGTACAGAGTGGGTACCTTTATTTGAGCCCAAGGCTTTCGGTGTTTTGCCTTTATTATGGGGCACCATGATAGTCACTATTGGCGCAGCCTTCATTGCTATTCCAATAGGCTTAGCAAGCGCCATTTATCTAAGTGAATACGCTTCAGACAGAATGCGCAGCATTATCAAACCCGTGCTCGAATTACTAGCGGGTGTTCCTACGGTTGTTTACGGTTATTTTGCACTAAGCTTTATTACACCTTTAATACAAACAGTGCTTCCTGAAACACAGGTGTTCAATGCCTTAAGTGCCGCCATTGTTGTTGGCATTATGATCCTTCCCATGATTGCATCATTAAGTGATAACGCGCTGTCATCAGTTCCTCTGTCTCTGCGACAAGGTGCTTTTGCTTTGGGCGCAACCCCCTATGAAGTCAGCACGAAGGTTGTCGTTCCAGCAGGTCTCTCAGGCGTGATGGCATCTTTTCTGTTAGCCATTTCGCGCGCCATTGGTGAAACCATGGCGGTGACACTCGCCGCAGGTGCCACACCAAACCTTTCTTTGAATATTCTTGGCAGCATCCAGACCATGACTGCCTATATTGTTCAGGTGAGCTTAGGCGATACACCCGCAGGCACCGTTGTTTATCAAACCATTTTTGCAGTTGCTGCGCTACTTTTCCTGATTACCTTAACACTAAACATTTTTTCCCAGTGGATATTGAAACGTTACCGAGAGGTTTACGAATAGATGGAACACCGAATTACAGCTTCTGCACATCTACAAAAACGCCATTTAAAATCAAAGCTCTTTCAATATATATGCACTGGCGTCACCTGGCTGGGCGTTTTTCTACTAGGCTTATTAATTTTTCAAGTATCCAGTGATGGAATTCGATGGTTAAGCTGGGATTTCCTGAACAATTTTCCTTCACGCTTTCCTCACAAGGCTGGAATAAAATCTGCATTATTCGGAACACTTTGGCTTATCAGCTTTACAGCCATGATTTCCATTCCTCTTGGTGTCGCTACAGCCATTTATCTTGAAGAATTTGCCAAGAAAGGTCGTATTAGCCAATTCATTGAACTCAATATTGCTAACCTTGCTGGCGTACCTTCAATCGTTTACGGAATCGTTGGCCTTGCAGTTTTTGTACGCCTTTTCAATCTTGAACGCAGTATCCTCGCAGGCGCATTCACCATGAGCTTGTTGATCCTTCCCGTCATCATCATCGCCAGTCGCGAGGCCATTAAAACCGTACCTTCCAGTATTCGCCTTGCAGCTTTTGCATTAGGCGCAACGCCATGGCAAACGGTTCGCGCTCATGTATTGCCTGCAGCTTTTCCTGGTATTTTGACTGGCATTATCCTTTCGTTGTCACGAGCTATTGGAGAAACCGCTCCGCTGGTTATGATTGGTGCCTTAACTTACATTGCCTTTACACCCGAAACACCCATGGATCCATTCACAGCATTGCCCATTCAGATTTTTAACTGGGCATCACGACCACAGGAAGATTTTCATGGTCTTGCTGCTGCCGGTATCATTGTCCTTATGACAGTTTTGTTATCGATGAATTCCATTGCCATTTATATCAGACATAAAACGGAGCAACGTCACCAGTGAACACTCAAGTCAACACGCCCTCACAAGCCATTACCTATGTAGGTAAAGGTGATGAAAATGCAGTCATCACGCTTGATGATGTTTCCGTTAGTTATGCAGACGTTAAAGCTGTGCATAATGTCAGCTTCGATGTGGCAGAAAACAGAATCACTGCCATGATTGGTCCCAGTGGTTGCGGCAAAAGTACATTGCTGAGATGCATTAATCGCATGAATGACTTCGTTGAAAATGTCAGCATTGAAGGAACAATTTCCTATCATGGGCAGAACATTTATGGCGGTGATGTCGATGCAGTGGAAGTAAGACGTCGCATCGGTATGGTTTTCCAAAAACCCAATCCTTTTCCAAAAAGTATTCACAAGAACATTACCTGGGGACCAGTGATTAACGGATACAAAGGGAACCTTGATGAACTGGTTGAAGAATCACTGAAGAAAGCCGCTCTCTGGAACGAAGTAAAAGACCGCTTGCATGATTCGGCACTGAATCTTTCTGGCGGGCAACAGCAACGCCTTTGCATTGCTCGCGCACTTGCCATGAAACCAGACGTTCTGTTGATGGATGAGCCCTGCTCTGCACTCGACCCCGTTTCAACCGCACACATTGAAGATTTGATTTTTGAATTGAAACAGCAATATTCCATTGTAATTGTGACTCACAACATGCAACAGGCTGCCCGTGTTTCCGATTACACAGCATTTCTGGAAAGTGGTGTCTTAGTGGAGTTTGGTGATACCAACAGGATTTTCACTAACCCTGAACAGAAGCGTACAGAGGAATATGTAACTGGCCGTTTCGGTTAAGCAGCACCTTAAGCAACAGACTAACGATCAGGAGAAGACAACTTTGGCTATTCATTTACAGAAAGACTTACAGGAACTCAGAGTAGAACTATTACAACTTGGTACCATGGTGGAAAGCGCTATCAACGAAGCCATGCACGCTTTGATTAACCGCCGTCCGGAACTTGCTCAAAAGGTTTTGAAAGAAGGCGATGCCATTGATGCCAAGGAAGTACATATTGAGGAAATGTGTCTGAAAACTCTTGCTCTCCATCAACCTGTGGCGGTAGACCTGCGTTTCATCGTGGTTGCCCTTAAGGTTAATAATGATCTGGAGCGCATGGGCGACTTTGCCGAGAACATCGCCAATCGTGCGATTTCACTAGCAGGTCAAGACCCCATCCCTGTACCCAGTGAATTCTCCGAAGACATGCCGAACCAGATCAGACAGATGATTCGTATGGCGCTGGATGCTTTGGTAAAGCTAGATGTGGAGTTAGCGCAAGAAGTTATCAAGATGGATCAGCTCGTCGACACCATCAATCGCAACAT
>JBECKS010000092.1:0-37198 GCA_040235395.1 Pseudomonadales bacterium
GTACCGATTCGTCACATGAAATTTGATTTTGATCCTGACAAGGCATCACTTTATTGTCATAAGAATAATGACTTTTCATCCGCATTTATTCTTACGTTTTCCGTTTTGATTCCACGAGGAGAGCGAGTAGTTATCGAAGCGGTTCGAGCTTATCGAGACAAGATAGTAGATCCTGAATTAAAAATGCGTGTGAACGGACTTATTGGTCAAGAAGCCATGCATTCGAAAATTCATGAAGAGTTTAATGCCATGTATGAGGCAAAAGGCCTTCCAGTTAAAGCAATTGATAGGATGGGCTATTGGTACTTTGATAAATTTCTTTTGGGTGTATTGCCAAAGAGCTGGCAGTTGGGTGTTACCTGCGCTATTGAACACATGACTGCGTTAATGGCGGAACGAGCATTTACAGAATTATCAGAAGCAACGGAAGCAGGAGAGCTTCATGAAAGTGAAGAAGATATGGATCCGATTACAAGAGAATTCTTAACTTGGCATTTGCTGGAAGAACTGGAACATAAATCCGTAGCATTTGATTTGTATCAGGAGCAGGTAGGAAGTTACTGGTTACGTGTCGTTACCTTTTTGTTGTTTAATATTTCCGTGTCTCCTTTGGGAATATTATCCATCCGAAAAATCATGCAAACGCCGGGATACAAACAGAAAGGTGGCGCTGCAAGAGAAGGGCGTGACTTCTGGTTTGCTAAAGGAGGTTATTTCGATACTTTGAAGTCAAAACTCTATGCTTATTTAAAACGTGATTTTCATCCCGATAAGAAAGATACCAGTGCATTGCTGGAAAGATGGGGTAATCATTTTCTTGGAGCAGAAGGTGAGTTACATGCAAACATCACCAAGGTGATTGAGCCAAAAACTGTTTAGGGAAGTTCACGAAAAAGGGGAAAAGCTTATGACAAGCGCTAAAACAAAAAAAGTATTAAGTAGTGAAGAACTCAGGGAAAAATACCGACAGGAAAGAGACAAGCGTTTGCGACCTGAAGGAAAGGATCAATACATCAAGCCCAGTGGAAAATTTGCGAACCTGGTTAAGGATAGATTTGTTGCTGATCAGAAACGGGAACCGTTTAAAGATGAAGTAACGGTCGCCATTATTGGCGCTGGATTTTCTGGTTTAACCATGGGCGCGCGTTTAAAAGATGCGGGCATCGACAATATTCGATTGATTGATTCTGCTGGTGATGTAGGTGGTGTGTGGTACTGGAATCGTTATCCAGGCGCCATGTGTGATACCGCTGCCATGATTTATCTTCCGCTTCTCGAAGAAACCAATTACCTACCTTCAAAAAAATATGTCTTTGCAGAAGAAATTTTTGGACACGCCCAACGCATTGCCAATCAGTATGATCTCAAACGTAATGCACTGTTTGGCACAGAAGTGACATCCATTCGTTGGCTGGAAAATGAATCGCGTTGGTTAATCGAAACTTACCAAGGTGATGCTTTTAAAGCGAAATACGTCACTATGGGCACGGGGCCGCTTGATAGACCAAAATTACCGGGCATTCCTGGTATCGAAAAATTTAATCGTCATTGTTTTCACACCAGTCGCTGGGATTATGACTACACAGGTGGTGGCCCTGATAATTCCCCCATGGAAAAACTAAGAGACAAACGTGTGGGCATCATTGGAACGGGTGCTACGGCAGTGCAATGTATTCCGCGTCTGGCTAAAGATGCAAAAGAGCTTTATGTTTTTCAGCGAACACCTTCTTCCATTGATATTCGTAACAATCATGAATTGAAACGGGAAGAATTGCCTGAGTTAAAAGAAGGGTGGCAGGAGGAATGGTTAACCAATTTTGCTACCTTGCAAATGGGTGGCATGGCAGACAAGGATTTAGTAAAAGATGGCTGGACCGATATTGCCAAGCGCATCAAGGATTACGTATTAAAAGTGAGTATGGAAGAGGGGCGTTTTGATGGTGACATCATAAAGCGTGCATTCTCTGATTGTGATGATGAAAAAATGAATGAAATCAGGGCGAGAGTTGATGCGGTGGTGAATGATCCCCAGACAGCTGAAGATTTAAAACCCTGGTATCGCCAGTTATGTAAGCGACCATGTTTTCATGATGAATATTTGCAAGCCTATAACCAACAAAATGTTCATCTGATTGATACTCATGGCAAGGGTGTTGAAGCCATCGATGAAACTGGCGTTATTGTTGATGGCAACCATTACGAACTGGATTGTTTGATTTTTGCTTCGGGTTTTGAAGTGAGTCTTTCCCATTCGGCGAGTTACGACACAATTGGTCGAGGCGGTTTGAAACTTGCCGATTATTGGGAGAATGGCATGTTAAGTTTGCACGGTATGAATGTGCATCACTTCCCCAATCTTTTCATTTCTGGTTTGGCGCAAGGCGCGAATCTCGTTTCCAATGCAACCCATAACTTAACTGAAGCAGCAACAGCTGCGGCAAAGATTATCAAACACTCTGAAGAGCTGGGTGCTAAGGAAGTAGAAGTGACTCAGGAGGCACAGGATAAGTGGGTTGCGCAATTTACTGACAACATGCTATCCATGATTGGTGGGCCTGAATGCACACCGGGTTATTACAACAATGAAGGGCAACCGGTTGGAGAAAAAGAAAAGTTAAATGCGGCGGGTTATCCGCAAGGTCCAGTGGCTTTCTTTAAATATCTCAAGAACTGGTCGGATGATGGCAAGTTCACAGGCTTAGCTTTTAAATAGTTACTTTTGCTAAAAAAGCACCATAAAAAAGGTCAGGATTAAAACCCTGACCCCTTTCTTTTATTTCTTTCCAGCAATTGCCTCACAAATATCCTTCTGTGTGAATTCTTTGTCCATGTCAGTTACATTCGACTTCTGCATCTGCTTCATCATTTCCGGCATATCTTTCGTACATTCTCGCATCTTGGCGATTTCAGGGTTGTCTTTCATTTTCATGCCAAAGGCCATGGCCTCTGATTGAGCTTCACTTGTTTTTCCTGCATCACAAAGTGCTTTCACTTTGTTGTGCATGGCTTCGCCTTTTTTCTGCAGGTCCTTGAGCTTGTTTTGGTCAAGTTTTGCCATGCAGGCTTGCATCTCCTGCATGTTCGCCATCATGGCATTCATATTTTCTTCTGAAAAACCGGAATTGGGTGCCTGAGCAAAAACGAATGTACTGCTCAGTAAGATGGTGATGCCTAGTAAAGTTCTCATTTTCATTCCCTCGTTGTTAAAAATAGATAGTCAGATAATTGTTGAAAGGAAGCAACCTAAAGCCATTCAAGTCTAACAGCCTGCCTCAAAAAAACGCACACACGCCCTAATTAAGCACTATTTTCATGCGCAAGAGATAGATTCTGGTGCATTAAAGGCCCGCCAAATCGTTAATTTTCGCACCATGATAAAGCAAAACCACAGAAATCATGGGTTTTTATACGGAAATCGTAGTTGGCACAGCCATTGCAAACATGAGGGTGGAAAACTTGAACACTTACTTGAGGTGATTATGAAAATCGTGAAAAGAAGTTTAACGCTGAAGTTATTAGGAACCTTTTTATTTTTGGCAGCAGGGTTTGCCAATGCCGAGGTTGGCTATCCCGAAAAAGAGGAATTGAAGTTTGGTTTTATCAAACTGACTGACATGGCGCCTTTGGCTGTGGCTTACGAGAAAGGTTATTTCGAAGACGAAGGTCTTTACGTCACATTAGAAGCGCAGGCGAACTGGAAGGTTCTTCTTGATCGCGTGATTGATGGTCAGCTTGATGGTGCTCATATGTTAGCTGGGCAACCTTTAGGTGCCACCATTGGTTTCGGAACCCAGGCTCACGTTATCACCGCATTCAGTATGGATTTAAATGGAAATGGCATCACGGTTTCCAATGCAGTATGGAAGGAAATGAAAAAGAACATTCCGATGAAGGGTGGAAAGCCTGTTCATCCTATCAAGGCAGATGCCCTGAAACCCGTCATTGAAAGTTACAAAAAACAAGGTAAGCCATTCAATATGGGCATGGTGTTTCCTGTTTCAACGCACAACTACGAACTGCGTTACTGGTTAGCCGCTGGAGGAATTCATCCTGGTTATTATGCGCCGCTAAAAGGCGATATCAGTGGACAAATCAGTGCCGATGCTTTGTTGTCAGTTACACCGCCACCACAAATGCCAGCCACTTTAGAAGCGGGCACCATTTATGGTTATTGCGTGGGTGAGCCATGGAACCAGCAAGCAGTATTCAAGGGGATTGGTGTGCCTGTTATTACCGACTACGAGGTGTGGAAAGATAATCCAGAAAAAGTGTTTGGTGTGAGCAAAGAGTGGGCTGATAAGTATCCCAACACACACATACGTGTTGTGAAAGCCATGATTCGCGCCGCCATGTGGCTTGATGAAAACAACAACGCCAACAGGAAGGAAGCTGTAAAGATCCTATCTAAACCGCAATACGTTGGTGCTGACTATGATGTAATCGCAAACAGCATGACAGGCACCTTTGAATATGAAAAAGGTGATAAGCGAGAAGTACCTGATTTCAACGTATTTTTCCGTTACAACGCAACCTATCCCTACTACTCAGATGCTATCTGGTATTTAACGCAGATGCGCAGATGGGGACAGATTCCAGAAAAGAAATCTGATGATTGGTACAAGGAAACTGCAAAAAAAGTTTACCGTCCTGATATCTATGCGTTGGCTGCTAAGGAATTGATTGCAGAAGGAAAAGCAAAAGCATCTGACTTCCCTGACTTCGCCAAGGAAACAGGCTTCAAGAAGCCTCAAACTGAATTCATTGACAACATTGTTTATGACGGCACTAAACCAAATGCCTATATCGAGAAGTTACCCATTGGTTTGAAAGGCAATCAGAAACCTTAATAAAGGTTTATCCGCAAACGAGCTGAAGACATGAACGCAATGAA
Organism: Pseudomonadales bacterium; assembly: GCA_040235395.1. Lineage (GTDB taxonomy): Bacteria > Pseudomonadota > Gammaproteobacteria > Pseudomonadales > JBECKS01 > JBECKS01. The sequence goes on from JBECKS010000092.1 coordinate 4,892, forward strand.
CCCTGATATTTTTAAAAAAATTTCCACGGCCATGGAGGGTCGGGAAATAAAATCGGCGACAGGAAAGCCAATCGTGGAAGTATTCGTCATTCCAGCAGTGAAGGCATTGAGCTTACCTGTTCTTGGTATGGTGATTTTTATTTTCTTCTGGAATGTGGGTGCAAAATCCATTGATACTTCACTGGGTCAGTTTCCAGGTCCACAACAAACGTTCGAACAAGCGCAAAGTTTGTGGCAGGAACACCTCCAGGAACGAACTAAAGAAGAAGGGTTTTATGAACGTCAGGAAAAGCGTAATGCCGAACGTTTAAAGAAAGATCCAGATTACAAGGTAAGGATTCGTGAATATACGGGTAAGCCTACTTTTCTTGATCAGATCTATACCAGTCTAATCACCGTGTTATCAGGGTTTTTGCTGGCATCATTAATTGCAATTCCTTTAGGAATCTCCATTGGTCTTTCAAAAAATCTTTATGCTGCGATTAATCCGCTCATTCAGGTTTTTAAACCTATTTCACCCTTGGCCTGGTTGCCTTTGGTCACCATGGCAGTGTCAGCCCTTTATGTAACGGATGATCCTTTCTTTGCAAAATCTTTTGTTAATTCAATGATTACTGTGATGCTCTGTAGTTTATGGCCAACGGTTATTAATACGGCTGTAGGTGTTTCTGGCGTGAGTGAAGATTTAAATAATGTTAGCAAGGTGTTGCGTTTGAGTTGGCTCAATCACGTTATCAAGATTGTTTTACCTGCATCAGTTCCAATGATTTTTACCGGTTTACGTCTTTCCCTTGGTATTGCATGGATGGTGCTGATTGCTGCAGAAATGTTGGCGCAGAATCCAGGTTTAGGAAAATTTGTATGGGATGAATTCCAGAATGGTAGTTCCAATTCCCTGGGCAGAATCATGGTAGCTGTTTTAACCATTGGTTTTATCGGCTTTCTTCTTGATCGTTTCATGTTGCAGTTACAGAAATTCTTTTCCTGGGATAGTAATGCAGAACTGCGTTAGTAGATATGTGAGGAATATTTTATGAGTGTTTTGCTGGAGTTAAGTAAGGTTTCCATGTCCTTTTCCGGAAAGGATGGCACATTTAAAGCACTGGAAGATGTCAGTCTGAAAGTTGAGAAGGGTGAATTTGTTTCGCTCATCGGCCACTCAGGTTGTGGTAAATCCACGGTGTTGAATATTGTTGCAGGGCTTTATGAAGCTACTGAAGGTGGTGTGGTGCTTGATGGAAAAGAAGTTAGGGAACCTGGTCCTGAGCGTGCAGTTGTTTTCCAGAATCACTCATTGTTGCCTTGGTTAACGGCTTACGAAAATGTTGCGCTTGCTGTTGAGCAGGTTTTCAAAGGAAAGAAAAGCAAAGCCGAAATGAAAGAGTGGGTGGAGCACAATTTACATTTGGTGCACATGGAACATGCCATGCACAAACGTCCAGCGGCGATTTCAGGTGGAATGAAACAGCGTGTTGGTATTGCGAGAGCATTAGCAATGGAGCCACAGGTGTTACTGATGGACGAGCCTTTTGGTGCACTTGATGCATTAACACGAGCTCATCTTCAGGATTCACTGATGGAAATCCAGAAAGATTTAAAAAATACCGTCATCATGATTACTCATGATGTAGATGAAGCCGTATTACTCTCCGATCGCATTGTGATGATGACCAATGGCCCAGCGGCCACCATTGGAGAGATTGCCGAAGTGAAACTGGAGCGTCCAAGAAATAGGATCCAGTTAGCTGATGATGTTGAATACAACCGCTATCGACATCAGGTCTTAAGTTTTCTTTATGAAAAACAAAGAAAAGTGGAATCCTTTGAAAAAAGTTCTACTCCCTCCCAACCCAAAACCCAGACGCACGCTGCAACGCAATCAAGTGATGCAGAAGAACGTGTTGCCTGAATTTATACTTAGCTGAGGAAACTATGAAAAATGTAAAACTTAATCAATCAGCAGTGTGTGCTTTACTGTTGTGTTCAGGTCAGGTGTTCGCTGGAGATAATATCATCAGTGATTTTCTTGAAGGCAGTGCTTCCGGTAGTTTGCGTTTACGCGCAGAAACTGTAGACATTGATAAAACCCCAACTGTGAATACAGAAGACGATGGAGCGCAGGCAGTTACTTTGCGTACACGTTTGGTGTATACCACCAATGGTGTTAACGGTTTCAACATGAATGTTGAATTTGAAGATGTGCATGCATTGGAAGTTAACGATTACAACGTTCCAGGCGGCTTTGGAAACGGTGATCCTAATTACGCAGTGATTGCAGATCCCGAATCAACAGAACTGAACGAAGCCTATCTTCGATATAAAAAAGATGCGATTACGTTTACCGCAGGAAGACAACGTATCAAATATGATAACGTGCGTTTTGTAGGTGATGTTGGATGGCGTCAAGACGACCAGACTTATGATGCGTATAAACTGGATTATGCAAAAGATGCGTTGGCAGTCTCGCTTGCTTTTATTGATCAGGTGAATGGTACTTTTGGTGATGAGCACATCACTAATGTTTCCGATACTCTGGTAAATGCAAGCTATAACGTTGAAGGGCTCGGCAAATTCACCGGCTACTCCTATATGTTTGAAAACGATAGTACGGATGCTACTCAGGATACTGCAGGTATACGTTTTGCGGGCAAACAGGGTGGCGATATTCCTTTCACTTATGCGCTTGAATATGCCAGTCAGACAGCTGATGCGGGTGTAGAGTATGATGCGACCTACACCTTAGTAGAACTTGGAACGACCATTTCAGCTGTAAGTTTGACAGTTGGAAATGAAACACTCGGCAGTGATGATGGTGCCTATGGTTTCAGTACCGATCTTGCAACCAAGCATGCCTTTAATGGTTGGGCAGATATGTTCCTGAACACACCAAACGATGGTCTGGTTGATACCTATGTAAAAGTAGGTGGCAAAGTCGCAGGTACAAAGCTGCTAGCTGTTTATCATGTGTATTCTGCTGATGAAAGCACACCTACAGATGAGTATGGTAGCGAGCTTGATGCTTCTGCAGTGAAGAAACTCGAATCAGGTTTAACCGTTGGTGCAAAACTTGCGATGTACTCTGCTGATGACTTTGGTGCAGATACTAACAAGTTCTGGGTATGGACTCAGGTTAATTTCTAACAATAATTGATTTTATTTAGCTCGGACTCTCTACCCCCCCCTACCTTTTACTCAAAAGGAAGAGAGATACGGTAAACCCGCCCTATCATGCGGAGATAGAGGCGGGTTTATTTTTTTATTCAACAGGGCTAATACGAATTCGGGAAAGATAGCCAGGGTGATCACTTAATGCTGTGGTTTCTCCCTCTTCAGCCTCAGCGAAATGCATCTGCCAGAATTCAATCGGCGTTGGTGCGCGACTATAGAATTCACCAGGATTGCTTGCCAGGGTTTCTCCAAAGATTTCTTCCGTCGAAATGACTTCAAAGGAAAAATCAGGATGTTTCATGGCAGTGATGTGATCAATATCAGAATCGATATTCATTAAACGTACTAAGTTTGAATTGTTTTCCACATATTGATAGTCAGGTTTGTTTCGTTGAGTATTGAAATCACCGACAAACAAAACCGGTGAATTCTGAAGTGATGACTGATTCAGGAAATTGCTGGCTTCCTTGAACTGCTCGAGTCGCACATCATCACTTTCCTGATTACCTCGATATGCCTGTGCATGTACATCATAAAAATCAAGGTAAGTGCCGTTAGGTAAAGCGACACGTGCATGACCAATGCCTTTGCCTGCCCACCAGTCACCTTCCCAGACTTTCCACCAAGGGTTGTTTGCTTTAAATCGATGAAAATAACTTTCTTCAATAGGATATTTGCTAAGAATCACCAACCCGTTTCCCAGGAAACCAGCTGGGTATTCACTGGCATATTTCAGCTCTGTATTTGAAAGTTTTTCAATCAGGAACTGGCGGTCTTTCTCGATAAACACCTCCTGCAGTCCAACAATATCCACATTGAGCGCAACCAATAAGTCAGCAATGGCAGAAACCCTTTCTCGCTGGTTGGTGGTAAAGCCATGAGCATCGGCAATGTTGTAGGTCATGACATTTAGTTCCAGAGGCTGAGTCCATGGAATGTCGGTACCCTTAAGTGTGGAAGCCTGAAAATTCTGGTTGGCTTTGGTTGGGAAATTGAAGGGTGCGCCTAGCAACACAATTAGTATTGGCAGTGAAAGAAGAAAGCTAAAGGTATAGATAGTTTTTTTCATAATGTTCAGTTTTTTTCTCATGAGTGGCTTGTTTTGCCGTCTTTGTATATGGTCTAAACTGTACTCAGCCTGAATTTACGTTCTTAAGCACTTTCTGGTGCTGAGTTAGTCCATGAAAAACCTATCTAGCATACAAGCCATAACACTTTTTACGTCCTTCTGTGTTTTGTTTTTATTGGCACTGTTTTCATTAAGCCTGGGTAGCATCGACATCAGTTTGCCTGAGGTCTTGCGTTTACTTCAAGCGCCTGAGGATTCTGCTGCGTCCAGGATTCTTTATGAGCTACGTTTGCCGCGCGTATTACTTAGCGCTGTAGTGGGTGGTTCGCTGGCTGTAAGTGGTGCGGTGATGCAGGGTGTTTTTCGCAATCCGCTAGCTGACCCAGGTTTGATTGGTGTGTCAGCAGGGGCAGCCTTGGGCATCAGTGTCGCCATTGTCTGTGGCCAATATCTGCAAATTGATCCGGCGTATTCCTTCATTGCAGTCAGTGCTTTTGTGTTTGGTATGTCAGCCATGGTCCTGGTCTATCTCATTGCCTTGAAAGAAGGGCAAAGCCAGATTGCTACCTTGTTACTGGCAGGCGTTGCCTTGAGTGCATTCTGTACGGCGCTAAGCGCTTTGTTTATGTACCTTTCTAACGATCAACAATTACGGCAGATAGGCATGATGAACCTGGGTAGCTTAAGTGGTAGTTCCTGGCTGGATGTAAAGATTGGTTTGTATGTGTTACTGCCAGTGGTCCTTTGTTTGTTAATGTTAGCCAGACCCTTAAATGTGCTATTGCTTGGTGAGTCGCAGGCGAGGCATTTGGGTATTTCAGTAGAAAACCTGAAGCTCTTGTCATTTGTGTTGGTGAGTCTGCTAGTGAGTGTTTCTGTTTCCATGGTTGGCATTATTGGCTTTGTTGGGCTTGTTGTGCCTCACGTTGTACGTATTCTTTTTGGCGCAAGCCATGGTTTTCTTCTGTCGATGTCATTTATTTTAGGTGCCGCGCTATTGCTTATAGCAGATACGATATCGAGAACCTTGATTAGTCCAGCAGAACTGCCTATCGGTATTCTGACAGCGTTGATTGGTTGCCCTTTCTTTATTTTTCTTCTGTTCCGTTTTAGACAACAGGTGCTGTTTCACTCATGAGTCGTTTACGCGTTGAACAGATAAGTTATCTCATCAAGGAACAGCTTATCCTGAAACAGTTTTCATTAACCATGGGTAGTGGTTTGCATGTGGTGCTGGGCGCTAACGGAGCAGGGAAGAGTACTTTACTATCATTGCTTGCAGGTGACCTTAAGACACATACTGGTAGGGTGGAGATTGATGACAAAAGTGTAGCGGATTATTCCTTGCGTGAATTAGCAAGCAGACGTGCGGTATTGACGCAGGAAAATCCTTTTGGTTTTCCTCTTTCTGTGAGAGAAGTGTGTGGCTTGGGGTGTCTTGAAAAAAATAATTCAGAAAAGCTTATTAATGAAGTACTTGATCATTTCCAGTTAAGTAATTTTGCTTCTAAAAAATTTAATGAATTATCTGGGGGAGAAAAACAGCGGGTACATCTTGCGCGAATTTTTTGTCAACAAACAGATTTTCTTTTTCTTGATGAGCCTCTAAATCATCTGGATATTCAATATCAACTTATGATGATGAAGTTACTCAAGGATTATGCCAGTAAAGGGAAAGTTATAGTTTGCGTGCTGCATGATATTCAACTGGCGCTCAGGTTTTCTGATTCAATCAGTATCTTGAAAAAAGGCGAACTGATTTTTCAGGGTGAGTTAAAGGGTTTTTCTGAAGAGTCTGATAAGCAAATACTATCAAATGCTCTGAGTGATGCTTTTGATATCAATTTGGAAATTGATAAGGAAGGTTTGTTGAGAGTTCTGGTTTAAAGTGTAGAGGTTTCTAGTAAGTACTGACTAGAAAGAATAACCTGCACCGATTTTATTGGTATCAGCAAAGACTTTTTTCTCAATCACTTTTTTGTGATAACCAAGGCTTCCCCAGGTCTTATCCAGTGCCCATGCACGTTTCATCCAGATGTGCAGATTGACTTCCCATGTGTAACCCATGGCGCCATGTACCTGTATGCCATGTTTAGCTGCAAGCAGGGCAGCATCACTGGCTGCGATTTTTGCGTGGGCAACATGCACTGCAGCATCAGGATGTTGATTAGCAATGGAATTCGCAGCTCGGTAGACAACAGCTTTTGCAAATTCATATTTAACGGCTACGTTGGCCATGTGATGTTTAACAGCCTGAAAAGAACCAATGGCTTGGCCAAACTGTTTTCTTTCGCTAGTGTATTCAACGCATTGGCCAACCATGGCTTGCGCAAGACCAAGATGTTGAGCAGCAACAGCCAAAGCACCTCGATTAAGAGTTTCTTGCAATAAGCGTTCAGCAAGATCACCATTAGCGACACAATTTTCAGTTTTTGCTTTGTAGTTCAGTTTGAAAATTTTGCGTGAAGGATCAACGCCTTCCTGTTCAATTAATTCCGCATCAGCAGTTTTTACTGCATGAATTTCTTTATCGATAAAAACCAGAATCAAGTCTGAAACATGCGCATCACTAACTAACAAGTTAACTGGGTGTGCGATGGAAGCCTTTGCTTCACCTGAAAGAATTTTTCCAAGATAAGGGTTGGTGCTTTCATGATTGATTGCCTGCAACAATGGAACCGCAATCATGGCATTTTCAATTAAAGGTTCAGGTAGGGCAGCGCGACCGCATTCTTCAGCAATTAGTATGAAATCTTCTTCGTTCATGCCTAAGCCACCGTGTTCTTCAGGCACCAACATGCCTGTTAAGCCGAGTTCAGCAAGTTGAGACCAAAGTGTTTGTGAACGACCTGTATCGGTTTCCCAAAGTGAACGGATTAAATCAGTCGTGACTTCATTGGAAAGAAAATCCCTAACGCTGTCTCGAAAAAGTAATTGATCTTCTGAAAAACTAAAATTCATGGTTGTTCTTTTTTTTAAGCCCTAGGCATGCCTAGCATGCGTTCTGCAATAATGTTTCGTTGAATTTCGTTGGTACCTGCATAAATCAAACCTGACTGACTAAAGAGGAAACCATCAAGCCAGGAACCAACGCCACGTGCTTCTGAACAATGTGGTTCCAGTTCAGCACGCGCACCAAGTATGCTCATGGCAGTTTCATGCATGTTCTGATCCAGTTCAGACCAGAAAATCTTGTTGGTACTGGTTTCTGGGCCAATGCTTCCGCCATTAATCAAGCGCGAAGCTGTCATGTAGGTATTCAGTGTGTAAGCTTCTGCATCCATATAAGCTTTTAATACCTGACCCTTAATAAGCGGATCATCAATTTCCTTTTCGTTTTCTTGATAAAGTTTTACCAAACGGCGAGCAGTTTCCTGAAAGCGGGCAGGGCTTCGTAACATCAAACCGCGTTCAAAACCTGCAGTCGACATAGCAACATTCCAGCCAGCGCCTTCATCACCTAAGCGGTTCTCAACAGGTACTTTGACATTATCAAAAAAGATTTCCGCAAAACCTGGGTGACCATTCAGTTGCGGAATCGGTCTTACGGTTACGCCTTCTGCATTGAGTGGCACAAAAATAAACGTGAGACCTTTATGACGTGACGATTCTGGATCGGTGCGGAACATACCGAAAGTCCAGTCAGCAAAAGCGGCACGCGTTGACCAGGTTTTTTGGCCATTGATGATGTAGTGGTCACCTTTGTTTTCTGCTTTCGAACGAATGGCCGCCATATCTGAGCCAGCGCCTGGTTCTGACCAGCCTTGTGCCCAGATTTCTTCCCCTGAAGCCATTTTAGGAAGATAGCGTGCTTTCTGTTCTTCTGTACCATACTCCATCAGCGTAGGACCAAGCAGGAAAATTCCATTCTGGTTCACGCGAGTGGGTGCCTGTGCACGATAGTATTCTTCTTCAAAAATTAACCACTGAATTAGATCCAGTCCACGACCACCAAGTTCTTCAGGCCAGGTCACCATGCCCCAACGACCTTTGTTCATGGTAGCTTCCCATTCACGATGCTGTTGAAAACCTTCTGCGGTATCAAAAGTCTTCAAAGGTTCTTTGGGAACGTTTGCGGCAAGCCATGAACGAACTTCTTCACGGAAGGCTTTGTGTTCTTGTGTATATGCTAGGTCCATAATTAAAACTTCGCATCTCTCTTATCAACAAATGCGTCGCGCGCTTCTTGACTGTCCTTGTCGTTATAGGCTTCGAGAGTGAATCCTTGCTCCCAACGGTATTTATCCTCAAGGTTGCCATCTTCAATGCCTGTTAATGCTTCTTTAGCAAGTTTGATCATGCCGGGGCTTTTCTCTGCGATTTTTGCTGCAATCTTTCTTGCTTCTGCAAGTAACTGATCGCGTGGTACCACTTTTTCAACAGCACCTAAACGATAAGCTTCCTGAGCATCAATGGGTTCGCCGGTGAAATACATGTAACGAACTTTTTGCACGGGGAACATACGTTGCAAATGTGCACCGCCACCCATGGCGCCTCGATCTACTTCAGGTACAGCAAAGGTTGCGCACTCTGAAGCAATAATAATATCGGCAGCACCACTGACACCAATACCTCCACCCAAAACAAAACCATGAACCGCAGCAATCACCGGTTTCGGATTACGATGAATTGCTTCAAAGGTATCGTAGTTACCTTTATTAACTCTGGTAATTAATGAGCCATCTTTTGCTAACTCTTTAATATCGACACCAGCGCAAAAACCTCTACCTTCTGCGGCAATAATAATCACGCGAACTTCGGGATTTTCACCCAGTGCACGAATCTCTTCTGCAATGGCTAACCAACCAAAACTACTGAATGCGTTGACGGGTGGATGATCAAAAATCAGTTCAGCAATGCCATTTTTGATAAAGGTTTTATAAGGTAGTTCGTTTGATAAATCTGACATATTAAGTTCCTATCGTTCCTTTTGTTATGCTTGCAAGGCATTTAAACGCGCCTCGGCCTCCTCAACAATTATTTTTATAATGGTTTCACAACTTTCAAGACTATCAATGGCGCCAGAAATCTGGCCACTTGGTAATACACCTTCAGCAGGCTTACCTTCTACCATGGCTTTCTGAATGACCATTGGGGCATTAGCTTGCATGATGGATTGTGCGGGTGTTAAGCCATCTTCTTTTAACGAAACAATTAAGGCCTTCGTTAAACTGGCAATAGACGCACCCGTATATTTTCTAAATGCTAAAGCATTTTTTATGGCAAATAATAATTTGCGAAGAGCGCCCGCATTTTCAAGTTGTGAAAGAAATTCGTTCATAATCATTCTCTGTGGCATACCATCCACTGCCGTAGAAACGATGACATCCGCAGGGTTTTTTGTGTTCACATAACGCGCCAGTGTTTCTGCAGGAACAGGACTTTCCTTGCTCATTAAAAAACGTGTGCCCATGGCAATGCCTGAAGCGCCATAGGCGAGCGCAGCAGCTAGACCTCGTCCATCTTTAAAACCTCCGCAAGCAACAACAGGCACGCTCACTGCGTCGAGTACTTGTGGCAGTACTATATTGGTTGGAATAGGGCCTGTATGACCACCGCCTTCACCGCCTTGAATGGTGATGATATCTGCACCGAGTTCAACAGCTTTAATTGCATGTTTCACCAACCCAACGGTTGGCATACAGACAACACCTGCATCTTTTAACTTTTTAATCATGTCAGGACCAGGCGAACGACTGTAACTCACTGCACGAATGCCATGCTTGATAACCAGATCGGTAATCTCTGCCGCATTAGGCTGATACATGTGGTAGTTCATGCCAAAAGGCTTATCTGTTAATGCCTTGGTTTCCAGAATCTGTTTTTCAACTTCATTGGGAGGAATGGTGGCGCCCGCAAGAAAACCAAAACCACCAGCGTTACAGGTTCCGGCAACCAGTTTCGGATCGGCAACCCAACCCATTGCTGTTTGTATAATGGGATATTGGCAACCAAGACGTTTGGTGAGTTCTGTTTCTAGTGCCTTGTGCATATTTTATTTTTTCAGAATGACTGAAGAACCATGACCAAATAAACCCTGATTCGCAGTAATGCCTACTTTAGCATTAGCTACTTGCATATCGCCTGCTTGACCAGCCAGTTGCCAATTTAAATGACACACTTGTGAAATGGCTTGCGCAGGAACTGCTTCGCCGAAACAGGCGAGACCACCGCTGGCGTTAACAGGAATGCGACCTGTAATTTGTGTGTCGCCATTTCTTAATAAAGTTGCTGCTTCGCCGCGCTTACACAATTGCAGATCTTCCATCCAGTCGAGTTCAAGCGCGGTTGATAAATCATAAACTTCGGCAAGGCTGACATCTTCTGGGCCAATACCGGCTTCTTCATAAGCTTTTAAAGGAATTTGTGAACGGTAACTGACAGCTGCTGCCGCTGCTGCTGAATCTGTTGCAAGATCAGGCATTTCAACAACAGAAGAAGCGAAAGTTGGAGTAACGGTTGAAATGGCTGCAACTTTTACTGCATCACTACGTCCGATTTTTTTTGCGTATTCAAGACTTGAAACAACCAGCGCTGCACCGCCATCCGATGTTGCACAAATATCCATTAAGCGTAATGGGTCAGCCACCATGGCAGATGCATTGATATCGTCCAATGTGAATTTCTTTTTGTAACGTGCGTTAGGATTAGTAAAACCGTTATTTGAATTTTTTATTTTAACTAAAGCAAAATCATCTTGGGTATCGCCATACATTTCCATTCTACGGCGTGCATACAAACCAAAATATGTTGGATTGGTGATGCCAATACGAAAGCGAACCCAATCCGGGTCATCAGGACGATCACCTTTTGCTGGTGCTAGAAAACCCTTCGGTGTGGTATCTGCACCAACAACCAAAGCGACATCACATTGACCTGAAAGAATTTTTGCACGCGCTGCTGCAAGTGCTTGAGAACCTGAAGCGCAGGCGGCGTAAGACGTATTCACTTCAGCACCTTGCCAGCCTAAGGCTTGCGCAAAGGTTGCACCAGCAACTTGTCCAGGATAACCATTACGAATGGTGGCTGCGCCTGAAACAAATTGAATATCTTTCCATGCTACACCTGATTCTTTTAAAGCATCACGCGCAGCTTTAACGCCGTATTCAACAAAGTTCTTTCCCCATTTTCCCCAGGGATGCATGCCTGCGCCGAGAATTGCAATTTCGTTTGTCATGTGTTTTTTCCGTCATTCCAGAAAATGCGGAGCATTTGTCTGGAATCTATTTTAATTACTAAATTTATTCTGGATTCCAGCCTGCGCTGGAATGACTGTTATTTTTTTCTAGCTCACTTAATTGGTTTCCACTTCCACACCAGCTTTTCAGATTCATCATCTTCAAACAGTGTTTCCAGAACCAGTTCCATTTCCATGCCGGCTTTAAGATTTTCAACACCAACACCTTCAACAACCTGGCCAAGTACCGTCATCTTTTCTTTTTCAAGTTCAACAGCAGCGATTGCATAAGGCACAAAGGGATCGGCAGAAATATAAGGTTCGGGTGGCTGGTAACAGGCATTAGTAAAGGACCAGAGTTTTCCAGTGCGGCTCAGTTGAACGTCTTCAAAACTTTCGCTTTCGCAATCTGGATTACGACAGAACACAGAGGTCTTTGGAAAATAATAAGTACCGCAACTTGTACATTTGCTGCCGATTAGATGTGGTTTCTCTTTATCAAGCGTGAACCAGTTTTCCAATGCGGCTACTTGTGGTTTGCTCATGGTGTCCTCGATTTTTTATTTAATCACACTTGCTCTTAAGTTATGCGGATCAATTTCCTTAATCAGCATCATTTGTGCTTCAGTTGGCACAGGTGTTTCTGGAACGCTATCAGGAATCTCGATGTCAAAGGAAGTATTTTCAACAACCTGTTCAACAGTAACACCAGGGTGAATGCTTAATAAACGCAACTGATGGTTCTTACCACCAAAATCCATGACAGCGAGATTGGTGTAAACGAAGCCAACTTTGATGTCATCCATGGAAAATCCTTTTGGTAATCTGTCGGGATTGTAACCAACGGAACAAACCACATCACATTCTCCATCCTTAAAAACCTGTTTGTTATGGTTCGGGATAAAAAAAGAATTTGCATGGTTGATGGAATTTCCAGGAAAACCGCGAACACCAAGCATCTGTACTTTTGGTTTGTCATAAGTTCCACCAATGGCAGAAATATTGGATTGGCCAAAACGGTCTACCTGAGTTGGACCAACCAAGGCATGACGTTTCCCACCCCAGACATTGTCAAAAATTCTTGAGAAGCCCATCCATGATTCAAACTTAGGACGAAAACCTTCCTGTCTTGCGCCAACAGGAATGGGTTCGGAAACCATGAAGGCTTCTGAGTCTGTCATCATGAGGTCTTTGTTAACGCTAAGCATGCAAAGTGAGGCTGCAATTCTTGGAACCACGCCAATGCCTGTCGCAAGTACTTCACCTTCATCTTTCCAGGTGTTGGCTGCTGCGCAAATGATTAAATCAACGAGGGTGTAAGAGGTGCTCATATTTTTCTCCAGCGCAGCAATTAATAGATAGGAAGCGGAAGTTTCTTGATGGCTTCCAGTCCACCCACTTTTTCAATGTACTCCGCTTCACTGCAATTCACATAGTTGTTCACGTAGGCTTGCCAGCCACCGTCTTCTTTCGCACTGGCATTGTATTCCTGAAAGTGCTTGGCGTCGTAGCCATAGAGAGGCGTGCATGAACTTGGGTGCGCACCACCTGCCATGGGTATCACGCCCTGAGTTTCACTGCGTTCCCAGAAAACCTTGCGAGCTTGTTCAGGGTCAGCAAAAAAATCTGTTTCTACAAGTTCATCACAGCTCACAAAGGTTTTGTCAGCGGCGCGGGCAAAAAGGTCGTCGAAGTAATGGTCAGGACCAGTAATCTGGCAGATGCCACGTGAATCAGCACGATCTACATGAATAATGGAAGCGTCCAGTTTCAGGGCTGGCATCGCCACCAGTTCCTTGCCGTCGGCATAGGGGGAAACAATGGTCTTGATGTCAGGGTTGGTACTGAGTACATCCGTTCCTAAACCGATATAGGTAGGCATAAAGGGCACCCGTTCTGCAGCGGCTCGCAGACCAAGCCGCATCATGCCTTCATCAATTTCCATGACTTCAATCTCGCCATTCTGGCGTGCCTTGCGGAAATAGGGTTCAAGGGGAATAAAGTCGAGGGAGACAAAAGCAAAAACCACTTTCCTTACTTTGCCTGCCGCGCAGAGCATGCCTACATCGGCACCGCCGTAGGATACCAGCGTCAGGTCTTTGAGGTCGGAACGCAGGATTTCCCTGATTAATGCCATGGGCTTCCTGCGAGGCCCCCAGCCACCAATACCTAAAGTCATACCACTTTCCAGCTGGCTGATAAGGGCTTGTGCAGAAATGATCTTGTTCATAAACAACTCTTAAAACATATTGATTTCAATGGGATTTTACTTGAAAGCGAAAGGTGGAGAAGAGGAAGAAATTCTAGCGAGGGGGGCTATGCCCTTCATCACCCATATAAAGGATAGCAAGGGCTGGAGCTGGATAGCTCTGGATGACAAGCTGAGCCATTTGGGTAAGAATCCCCACCTCATTCGTGTGTGAACGATGGACAGGCAGGAGACCAAAGCATGAAATTACTTGAAAACGGGCTTGAGAATATCATTTTCCAGAGTCGCTGGTTGCTAGCACCTTTTTATTTAGGTTTGGTGCTGAGTATCGTCTTGCTGTTCGTTAAGTTTGTGCAGTATCTAGCCGATATGGTTATCAGTATTGGTGATTCAAAAATGACGGATGTGATTGTACAGATTCTTGCGCTGGTTGATATGTCACTGGTAGCAAGCCTTTTGCTCATGATTATTTTCAGTGGTTATGAAATCTTTGTTTCCAAGATTGATGTGGCAAGTCATGAAGACAGACCAGACTGGATGGGTAAGGTAGATTTTTCAGGGCTTAAGCTAAAGGTAATTGGCGCTATCGTTGCCATTTCTGCCATCGACTTACTGAAAACCTTTATGGATATTTCTGAAAACATTCATGAAGGTAATGAAGATGTGATCATGTGGAAGGTGATTGTTCACATGGCGTTTGTTTTCTCGGGTGTGCTTTTCGCCATTATGGATAAAATCGCTGGAGATACTAAAAAGCACTAATCATCCTGCTCATAGTCATCAGGTGATTGAAACTTATTGGGATATTTTCCAGTAATATTCTTATAGAAGGATTTAATTTCCTTCATGTCCTTATCAATGTTTCCACTTGGTTGAAACATTGGGCCAATACCGCCTTCCTTTTTTGCAAAATCCATAAAGCCTAGACAAATGGGAATGTTTGCGCCGTGGGCGATGTGGTAGAAACCGGTTTTCCAATAAACAGTGTGAGAACGTGTACCTTCTGGTGGAACAGAGAGCACAAATTCGTCGCAGTTGTTAAAAACCTGCACCATATTGGCAACCACATCGTTTGCCTGGCTTCGGTCGATTGAAATGCCACCCATCCATTGCATGAAATGTTTAAAGGGAAAACTAAAGATGCTGTCTTTGCCCATCCAGTAAATTGCAATGTCTAACTTAAGTGCCAGGAGCAACATGAAAAAAAGATCCCAATTGCTGGTATGTGGAGCTGCAATAATCACATATTTTTTTTCAGCAGGTTTTTTTCCAATGGTTTTCCAACCAAAACAGAATAGAAGGAAGATCGCCAGTATACGAAGAAAGGTATTAATGAAAGGTGTTTGAAAAAAAGTGAGATGCATAGCGACCATTGTTTGGTGAAAGCCTGACTCAGCGAAAGCGCGGGCGAAAACTTTTGCGCAAGTCTATCATTTGCTGTTTGAGAAGCTAGTGATTCTGCGTATGATGCAAGTAAATAGTTAAAAACAAGTTAATTTCTTGATGGAAATAAACACTATGTCAGTTGAACAGGAAATTTCCCAATGTTTACAGGAAGCGTTTAAACCCTCCCACTTTGAACTTGAGAATGAGAGTTATATGCACAATGTGCCTGAAGGTTCTGAATCCCATTTCAAGGCAGTAATCGTGAGTGAGGATTTTACAGGGAAGCGTCTCGTTCAACGTCATCAGATGGTTTATGGCACCATGGGTGAATTGATGAAACGCATTCATGCACTCGCCTTGCATACTTTTACGGAAGCAGAATGGAAGGAGCTAGGCGAAGCTGCTGCTTCGCCACTCTGTCGTGGAGGTGAAAAGGGTCGTGGAGATGACAAGGACCGTGATGGAGAATAAAGGCCTTTAGATAGTATTTAAATAAAGCAGATAGTTATTTAGCTTTTTGTCTTGCCCATTAAACCTTGAATCGCTGCCGGAATGTCAGCAGGGAAGACAATATTTTTCGCATTACTTGATGTGGAAAGATTCTGTATCGATTGAATATATTTTTCACCTAATAGATAAACCACAGGCATTTCCTTGTCACCGATGGCTGCAGTAACCAGTTGAATCGCTTCCTGACTCGCCTTAGCTAATACCACTTGCGCTTCTGCATTTCTGCGGGAAGCTTCCAGTTCACCTTCTGCTTTAAGAATGGCTGCCTGTTTATCACCATCGGCTCGCGTAACAGTAGCTCGACGTGCGCGTTCTGCAGCGGCCTGTTCTTCCATGGCATGTTGCATGGTTGGAGAAGGATTGATGTCCTGAATCTCAACGGTTTTTAAGGTAATACCCCAGTCGGCAATATCGTCAGAAATTGCAGCTTTCAGTTTTGCCTTGATGTGATCGCGAGAAGAAAGTGCATCGTCAAGATTCATTTCACCCACAATGGAGCGTAGCGAAGTCTGAACCAGTGTTTGAATTGCGATGACATAGTTTTCGACACCGTAAACAGCCTTTTCAGGTGAAACAATATTAATATAGGCAACGGCATTGGTAACGATAACGGCGTTATCCATGGTAATCACTTCCTGAGAAGGAATATCAAGCACAATGTCCTTGGTAGTTACTTTATGTGCCACATCATCAATATAAGGAATGATGATGTTGAGGCCGGGTGTGAGTGTGCTGTGAAATTTTCCAAGACGCTGAATCACCCACTTGTAACCTTGAGGCACGATACGCACACCTTTGGCAAAAGTGATGAGTGCGAAGAAAGCAATAAAAATAACAATAATATATCCTGGACTAATATTCATAATGAGTTCCTCTTTTTATACTTTTTTTACAATCAGGCTGTTGCCAGAAATGTTCTGAACTTTTACCCGGTCTCCAATTTCCAATTTATCTTCGCAAATGAAAAGCCATTCATCAGCACCCAGAATGGGAGCGGGAAAACGTAGCACGCCACGCTTTTCATCAATCGGCACACTGAGAACCTGACCCGTTTCACCAATGATGGCTTCTGCAGATAAGCCGGCTTTGGTCTTATCAATGGACAGAGGTTTCAGATATTTAAACCATGCCCACGCCAGAAGGGAGGAAAGAATGGTCCAGCTCAGGATTTGATAGGTTGGGGAGATTTCAGGGAAAAAATACAGGGCAACACCAATGACAATTGCCGCAGCTCCAAACCAGATGATGAAGAAAGAGGCGAGTGCCAATTCGCTTAAAACCAACAGAATCCCGCCCACAATCCAGTGCCAGTAAAGAGGGGATTGTAACCATTCGTGCATGTTCATAAATTTACCTTCTCAGAAAATAGAAATTGCCTGATTCAGGATTTCATTTGCATTTGACAGAAATCAAGGCAAAAGCTTAATAAACCGATAACGTGCATGTTACATGCTTTTTATAAGCCTGGACTGTTTTTTTGTTCATTCCTTTGGAGTCACCCTATGTCAGCACAGATTCGTGTCTATGATATGCCAGTAGCCAATCCTGCACAGCCAAAATCCCGTTGGCCCTTTACCCATAATCCCAAGGGCTGGTACATGATTGCCTTAAGCAGAGACCTGGCTAAGGGAGAAGTCAAACCCCTGCAATACTTTGGTCAGGATCTGGTGCTGTTTCGTGATGAAGAGGGGCAGGCACATTTGCTTGATGCCTTCTGTCCACATATGGGTGCCCATCTAGGTTATGGAGGTGTAGTGGAAGGTAAGTTAATTCGCTGTCCTTTTCATGCCTGGCAGTTTGATGGTCAGGGTAACTGCCAGCACATTCCCTATGGAGAAAAAATTCCAGCCAGGGCAAAGATACAGACCTGGGATATATGTGAACGAAATGGCTTGATTATGGCCTGGTGTAATGAAGAGGGGGGTGGCCCTGAGTGGGAAATTCCTGTGGTAGCAGAATATGGAGACGATGAATGGACCGACTATGAGACCCGCGAGTTCGTTATCAAGACCCATTGCATTGAGATGGGCGAGAATCAGGTGGATACCGCACACTTCAGATACCTGCATGGTGTGACCAGTTTTCCCGATAGCACTTGCGAAGTAGATGGACCTTATATGCATGTGCTCTCTAAAACACACATGAATACACCTAAGGGTGAAATGGTTTCCTCTATTGAGTCTGAATCCTGGGGTTTTGGTTTCTCCGTTGTTCGTTTCAAGGGTATCGTCGATACCATGATTGTTTCTTCTTCTACGCCCATGGATGGTGAGCGTGTTCACACCCGTTTTAATTTCATGGTCAAGAAGCAGGGCGATGCCAGTAGTACCAAAGGTGTGGGTAAGGCATTTATTGATGAAGTGAGCCGACAGTTGGAACAGGATAGGCCGATTTGGGAGCACAAGGTTTATATTAAGCCACCCAACCTTTGTGATGGTGATGGTCCAGTGGCGGTGTATCGTCGCTGGTGTAAGCAGTTTTTTCCTGAAGGTGCCTTGTAGATTTCTCGAAGGGAAGGGTGTCAGTTATCCTGAAATAAGCTGTGCTACAATCATTCGCTTTACGAGTAGGTGATTTTTTCCTATGTAAGAAAGCAGCGGCGAATGAATAAACAAGCACAAACACAAGTAAAAAGAAAAACAGACCAGCCCTTAAATGCTGACCTTTATAAAATAGCGCTTCTGGAGAATTCCGTTAGGGATTTTCTTGACAGTCATGATGTTCATGCATCTGCATCGATTTTTCAAAAATTAAAACCAAAGCCTTATCATTTTGTATATCCGTCAGTTTGGCAGATTGCCTTAAGAAATCTGCTTCCCCATGAAGCTATGACACCAGACTTTGCATGCACAGGTGCAGAGCAATCTTTAGATGATTTATTGGCTCATTATGTTATGCAGCATCCATGTGTGGCATTGCCGCTGAGCAAGAACCTATCTCTAATTCCCGTTTATAAGGAAAAATTTATAAAAGCGCAGTTAGCTAGCAAAAAACAAGGAGAAAAAATTAGTAGACGTTTTGGTTTAGCCAAAAGTGGTTTTTTCAGTTCGATCCAGCCTTCTACTTCCTGGATATATTGGCTCAAAAGCCTTAATCCTAATATGCGTATTGTTCTTTGTTTGAGAAATCCTGTTGATAGAGTTCTTGATCATTGGGCATGGAATAAAATGCTTGCGTCTGAAATCATGAAAGACCCTATTTATGATGAGCTTCCAGGTTTATCGGCGACACTAAAAATGGAAATGGACCAGACTCCTGAATGCGGAAATGGCATGAACTTTTTTATAGGTGTGGGTGCCACAGGATACTTAAGACACAGTATTTATCTTCCATTTATTAAAGAACTGCATAATGTTTTTGGAAGCGATTCAGTTATGATTGTTGATGCGAATGAGCTCAAGGAAAATCATACTGAAGTTATTCAAAAAGTTTATGGATTTCTTTCTTTACCTGAATACATTCCCCAAAAAATGGAAAATATTGGAAATCCACCTGAGCGTTTCAGGAACTTACATGATGAGCAGGAAGTACGACGGGACTTGTTAGATTTTTTTAAACCATACAACGAACAGCTATATGCTTATCTTGAAACTGACTTTAAGTGGGAAGCATCATGAGTCAGGTTGTTAAAGTAGAAAAAAATAGAGTCGAGCTCTTGGAAGGCGCAATAGAAGACTATCGCCGTTTCTATCAATCCGACAGTGCGTTCGAAAAAGCAATGTTGTTGTTGAGACATCAATTCCGCTCTTTTTATTTTGTTGATACACCCATTTGGCGGGTGCTTGCTAGAAAGCGCAATCTGGATAAAAGGGTTGCGCCAGATTTCTGGCTAACAGGCGCGATACGTTCGGGTACTTCAAGCCTGTCTAATTATATTTTCCAGCATCCTTCGGTGGTTTTGCCTTTGTCGAAAGAGTTGTCCACCATCATGTATCAGCAGTATTATTTTAAGGCCCAGTTTCCAAAGAAACTGCAGGTAGAAAAAGTCAGGCAGCACACAGGTAAGGCGCTTACTGGTCATGCCACACCGTCGGCACCTGCTACCAATATGATTTATTTTAATAAAAAACTTAATCCAGATATGAAGCTCATTGTTATCTTGCGTGATCCGGTTGAGCGCACTATTAGCCATTGGCGCTGGGATTTAATGAAAACAGGTAACTTGCGCAAAGATCCTTTATGGAAATATATGCCCGATTTTGAGCAGTCGATGCGTATTGAAATGAAGGAAGTGAAAGAAATGGGATGTGGCTTTTCATTACCAAATGGTTCAAGCAGTTATTTGCGACATAGTATATATGGGCCTTCTCTTGAGTTAATGATGAAAGAAATGGGTCGAGAAAATATTTATCTTGTTGAGGCGCAGGATTTTTTTATCAACACCAACGAGGTTGTTAATGGTGTTTACGATTTTCTTGGATTGCCTCAATGCACACCCGTTCCAGTAAAGGAAACGAATCATTCACCACCGTTTGATATTTCAGAAGAAATAAAGCAAGAGCTTGCCAGTTTTTTTCAACCGTTTAATGAAAAGTTATATGAACTTGTTGGAAAGGATTTCAACTGGTAATTCTTTTAGCGTATCTTGCTTACGCCCCAGTAATTAAATCCAGCAATTTTCGGTGTAGACGGAATATATTGCGCATCCATTTTTTCAATGCTAAACCCACCTTGTTCAAGATACTTGGGAATAGGGCGATGTAGATTGCAGCCACCCGCCAGTTTTTTCCAGGTTGGATTAATGCGTTCCTGCCATTTGCGAATATTATCGTCGGGTGCTTCACCATGTTCACAGAAAATAAGTTTGCCACTGGGTTTTAGCACGCGTCGCATTTGATCGAGAGCAGCTTGCCAGTCAGGAATCGTACACAAGGTATAAGTCAGTAACACAGTATCAACACTGTTATCTTCCAGAGGGATTTCTTCGCCCGGTAAATCCAGCCATTTCACTTCGAAAGGTGCTTTTTTAAGGTTATGTTGTGCTTTCTGGCGCATGCCTTTTGAAGGTTCTAGCCCCCATACAAATTCAACTTTCTTAGGGTCGTAGTAAGGAATATTAATTCCCGAGCCCATGCCGACTTCCAGAATTCTGCCTTCTGCAAGAGGTACGACTTTTTCTCTTTGTTTGAGAATGGGCTTGGTGCCACAGGCGGCATCCAGGAAGTGTGGAAGTAAATAACGTTCGTAAAGGCTCATGTCTTGTTCCCTGTGAATTGACGAAAATGTAATGGTAGCAAAGCTATTGTAAAAATACTGTCCACAGCTATGCTCAAATGTCTGTTTTTAATTCCATCACAGTGAAGTCTTCATGCAAAAAAGCAACAACCAGCGAATCGAAATCTTGAGCCCTCAAGGTAAGTTAAATGGTATTCAACATGCCGGACATCAATCCTTTTTAAGAATTCCATACGCGAATGCTGAGCGCTTTCAATTACCGCAAGTTGTTCAAAAATGGTCGGGAACCCTTGATGCCAGTCAGAAACCTGAGCAGCCTTTCCAGAAAGTTGCGCCCTTTGTGAGCGGGAAAACTGCTGAAAGTGAAGATTGTCTTTTCCTGAACGTCTATACCCCCAAGGCTGATGATAAAAAACGTGCCGTGATGGTCTGGTTTTATGGTGGCGGGTTCACGCAGGGTTCTTCCTATGCGGCTTTATATAATGGAAAGAACCTGGCCGAGCTTTGTGATGTGGTGGTTGTAACCGTTAACTATCGTGTGGGTTTGTTGGGTTACGGTTTTTTCGAACACCTTGATGATGATCAATTGAATGTTCCACCAAACCTTGGATTGCATGACCAGCTTTGTGCCTTGAATTGGGTGCAGCAATCCATTGCCGCTTTTGGGGGCGACCCTGATCAGGTAACGGTATTCGGACAGAGTGCAGGTGCTATGTCTATCAATGCCATGATGGTTTGTCCCCAGGCAAAAGGTTTATTCAAGCGCGCAATTTGTCAGAGCGGGGGTGATGTACTCATCAGTTCAAAAACAGCTGTGGCGAATGTGAATAACAAAGCATTGAGCAAGCTCGGTGTTACGCTGGAAAATCTTGGTGTACTTCATCATATGGATGCAAAACAAATGACCAAGGGACCTGATGGTTTGTTGCACTTAGCCTATAGCACTGAACTGTTACCAGAAAAACCTCTGGATGTGATAAGGCGCGGAGACGCGCACAAAATTGATTTAATGATGGGCTACACAAGACATGAAGTAGCAACACCCTTAATCAGGAAAAGACTTTCCTGGTTGATTCCGCTGATACAGATTTTCACCACCTTGAAAATACAGGCGAGTTATTCTGAAATTCCTGAGATGCCTTTGCTTGCACCTAAATTGAAAAGCAATATGGAAGAAGTCATTGCTTTTTATAAAAGTTATTACACAAGAAAAAATAAAAAGGGCAGTGAAGCAGCAATTTGTACTGCGATTTTGACAGATGCTATTTTCGCAAGGCCTGCGCGAACAATTCTTGATGCCCATAGTCAGTTTCATGAAAATACTTATGCATATCGTTTTAATTGGGGTTTGTCACTTTTGAAAACGATTCCCATATCCTTTCATGCAGTAGATGTGCCTTTTCCCTTCAATAGTCTTGAAGCTTTAAAACCCAGTCTGAAATTTCTTGCAGGCGTTAATGAACAGACCTATTCGCTTGCGAATCACATGATGCTGTCCTGGGCAAATTTTGCTAAACATGGAAATCCAAATCATGAGGGTTTACCGGAATGGGGAAAATATTCAAAAGCCAATCCAGGGTTTATGATTTTTGATAAAGAGTGTAAGTTTGTTACAGAAGAGAGGCAGGAAATTTTTAATTTCTGGAATGATTTTCTGGGTGAATTTGAAAGCAGTACCATTGACTAGGTTTGCAAAATAAAAATGAATAACAAAATAAAATATCTGTTTGGTTTGCTTGTTGCGGCATGTTTAGGGGTTCTAATATATGTGGCGATAGGTCCTTTCATCAGTTTACATGGGGTTAAAAAAGGAATTGATGAAGAGAATACTTTAATTCTTGAGCATTATATTGATTTTCCTGAACTCAGGAAAAATGTCAGGATAAGAGCAAGGCAGCAACTTATGGAGAGCATGGGCTTTGATTTGTCTCAATCAGATAATGTGCTGGCAAGATTTGCTATGGAGTTTGCAGACCAGATGATTGATATTGGTGTAGATGCAGCTATTTCGCCTCAAGGTCTTGCCTTGATGATGGCAGGCAATGATTTGAATGATGTGATGTTGAAGTCAAAGCTTAATCAGTTAGAAGAGCCAGATGAAATAGAAACGAAAACGTTTATTGATGTGCTTAAAAATAGCGAGTTTTCCTATCTTAATCATCATGAATTTTCCTTTACATTTAAAAATGAAAATATGAAATATGAGTCGGAGGGTGAAAAAGAAAAAACCACCATTATTTTTCACCGTATAGGTTTGAAATGGAAGCTTTCCGATGTCATTTTTGCTATGGAAGATAATAATGATGAGTAAATTTAAAATTATATTAAGGTCATGGTTATGAGCCAGTTTTTTGAATTTCAGGTAACGCTCATTAAGTCACGAATGAAGGTTCAGAACTTTCTGTTTTCCTTGATTCCTCAAGGGAAGCCAACATTGTTTACGGGTATTTCTTCTTCTGAACGTCTTTGTGCCCACATTGCCCGTTTCGGTCATAAAAAAGTGCTGTTTGTTACTGACAGCATGTTAAACCAATTGGGTGTGCTCTCTGCTATGCAGGAAAGTTTGCAAAGTGGTGGCGTTGAGTATGCGGTTTTTGATGGTGTTGAGCCTGATCCTACCTATGCTGTAGTAGATGATGGTGTTGAGCATTATCGACATGAAAACTGTGATGCCATTCTTGCTGTTGGTGGTGGTTCGTCAATTGATGCGGCTAAAGCCATGGCCTTGGCGATTAGTAACAAAGTTGATCGCTCAATCAAGTTGGCTGGTGTTTATCGTGCACGAAAAAATCCTGTACCACTTTATGTCGTACCAACAACGGCAGGAACAGGATCGGAAGTGACGCTGGCTGCTGTTATTTCCCATCCAAAAACCCATGTAAAAATGCCTATTGCCGATCACCGTACATTGCCTTTGGCGGCTGCACTGGATCCAGAAATCATGAAGGGCATGCCGCCTCATATTACCTCGGCAACAGGGATGGATGCCTTAACCCATGCCATTGAATCCTTCATTTCAACCACATCAAATCGACGCACTGAACTTTATTCCCGTGCTGCTATTCGTGATATTTTTGAATTTCTTCCCAAAGCTTACGAACAAGGTGATGACCTTGTGGCGAGAGAAGCGATGGGTATGGCTTCCTTTAATGCGGGGTACGCATTTACTAAAACCCTTGTGGGTTATGTTCATGGTATTGCGCATCAGTTAGGTGCCTGGTATGGCACACCTCACGGGCTGGCTAATGCGCTTGTACTTCCTCTTGTTATGGAATTTTCCATTGATGCCGTGGAAGAAAAATTTGCAAGCCTTGCTGATGAAATTGGAGTAGCGAAAAATGAAAATACACCTGCACAGAACGCCCGTGCTTTTGTTGATGCGGTTGAGGATTTAATGAAGCGCGTTGATGTACCTCGTAAACTGGATGCCTTGAAAAGGGAAGACATAACAGATATTGCAAAAGCTGCTTTAAAGGAAACCCATTCAAGTTATGCTGTTCCGAAATACATGAACCTTGAAACCTGTGAAGCGCTGTTGGAGAAATTATTACCCTAGCAACTTTTTAACCAAAGAGAAGTTTATGAAACGTATCAGTCTGTTTTTTATTTCCATCTGTATTTTTTCGTCCCTTGCCTATGCAGCGTCTTTTAATAAAAGTGTTGCGCATTATATGAAGGGAGAGCATAGGAGTGACAAGAATATTGCGCGTAATATTTATCGTCACCCTGGGAAGACCCTGAAGTTTTTTGATGTCAGGGAAGGCATGACGGTGGTGGAAATCTGGCCGAGCACAGGCTGGTATACAGAAATCCTGGCACCTTCACTCAAAGGAAAAGGCAAGTATTATGCAGCGGGTTTTTCCCAAGGCGAAAATAATCCTGACTGGCGAAAAAATATCAATCGGCAATTTAAGGAAAAATTACAGGCTCACCCTGATTTATATTCAGAAGTGATAGTGACTGAGCTTGCGCCACCAGAACAAACGCTTATTGCGCCTGCAGGCACAGCGGATCGCGTGCTGACCTTTCGTAATGTTCATAACTGGATGAAGGGTGGTTATGCCGATGATGTGTTTGCCTCCATGTTCACAGCTTTGAAATCAGGTGGAATTCTGGGTGTGGTTGAACATCGCGCTAAGCCAGGTACTTCTGTGGAAAAGCAGATTGAATCAGGTTATGTAACAGAGGCGCAGGTGATTGCCTATGCTGAAAATGCGGGTTTTAAATTGCTCGCGAAATCTGAAATCAACGCCAATAAAAAAGATTCTGCGGATCATCCCAAAGGCGTGTGGACTTTACCGCCTTCCTTGAGACTTGGAGATGTTGATAAGGAGAAATATCTTGCCATCGGTGAAAGTGATCGCATGACCTTGAAGTTTGTTAAGCCTGAATAAGCATTTTTGATGACAGAAGTCAGTGCTGTCTTTGAAAGCGATGCCGGTTTGACAGTATGATTGCGCCCCCCGAATTCCATTAATTTTGAATGCCCTGAACAGCTCTTTGGAGCGGATTGGGAATTCTTTTTTGGACAACAGGAGAAAACAACGTGGATTTTGAACTTAGCCCCGATATTGAAGCCATTCGTTTACGTGTAAGAAGTTTTGTTGAAACTCAGGTCATGCCTTTGGAATCCAAGGCTGATAGTTACGATGAGCACGAAAACCTGAAAGAAAGCGTTGTTGCTTCGCTAAGGGAAAAAGCCAAGGCTGAAGGTCTATGGGGTTTTCAACTTCCAAAAGAACGTGGTGGTATGGATCTGGGTGTGGTTGGCATGGCAGCACTTTATGAAGAAGCGGCACGTTCACCTTTTGGGCCGCTTGCTTTTCACTGTGCGCCTCCCGACGACGGCACCATGATTGCCTTAAACAAGATATTGAAAACCGATGCCGAAAAAGATCGTTGGTTACAGCCCTTGATTGATGGCAAGGTGCGTTCTGCCTTTGCCATGACTGAACCTGACGGGGGTTGTGGTTCCGATCCTTCTCTCACGTACACACGAGCTGAGAAGAAGGGCGACAAATGGATTATCAACGGCAGGAAATGGTTTATCACGGGTGCCGAGGGTGCCCAGACTTTTGTCCTGATTGCTAAAACCTCCGATGATGAACGCAAGGGGCTGACTGCTTTCCTTTTTGATAAGGACCAGCCAGGCTGGGAAGTGGTTAGACGTATTCCGATAATGGGCCCTGAAGAACATGGCGGTCACTGTGAGCTGCGTTTCACCAATATGGAAATTCCCGATGAGAACCGTTTACTCGAAGTGGGGGATGGTTTGAAAGTTACCCAGATTCGTTTGGGTACAGCGCGACTTACCCATTGCATGCGTTGGTTGGGTCTTTCCAAGCGTTGTATGGAAATTGCTGCTGAGTATGTCGAGAACCGAATGAGTTTTGGTTCCACTCTTTCTGAACATGAAGGTGTGCAATGGATGCTTGGTGAAGTGGCTAAGGATATTCAGGTGGGGCGTTTGTTAACCATGCATGCGGCGTGGAAGCTGGATCAGGGCGAATTCGCCAAGAAAGAGATATCAATGGCTAAGATTCATGTGGCTGATACCTTGCACAAGGCGGCAGATACAGGTATCCAGCTCTGTGGCGCTAAAGGCTATTCAAAAGATACCTTGCTAGAGTGGATTTACCGCTATGCACGTCAGGCGAGGCTGGTTGATGGCGCTTCTGAAGTGCACAAGATGGTACTTTCCCAAAGCTATTTACAGCATAAGCGAGACTTTTTTAACTGGGGTTAGCCCTTTTTTTAATGGGCTTAGGCTTGCCTAGCGGGGAAAGTGAATTGATGTGGAACAATGCACAGTCATAAAAAATTACTGTATACTCCGCAAGCCTAAATCCTCACTCTTGGCCTTTCTTTCCTGATGAGAGCTTTGCTGATTCGAGTTCGAATATTCCAAGGGTTTCACAAAACGATATATTTTCTGGAGATATCACCGTGAATCTAGTTTCTAAGAACATTAACAAAGTACTTTTTGCAGCAATCAGTTTTGTTGTGGTTTTCTTTTCAATGAGTGTGACTGCGAATTGCAAGAACGACACCCTTGAAACCCGTCTTGCGCCTGTTGGTATGGTGTGTGTAGAAGGTGAAGAGTGTAAGGAACCAGTTGCTGAAGTGGCAGAAGCAGACACAGCTAAAGAAGCAAGAAGCGGAAGTGAACTGGTTGCTGATTATTGCGGTGGTTGTCATCAAAGTGGTGTAGCGGGTGCGCCAACCATTGGTGGAACATTCAAGGATTTGGGTGCCAGAGGTGTTGAAGATCTGGTGGCCTCAGCTATGAAAGGCAAGAATGCCATGCCTAGAAAAGGTGGCTGCAGTGACTGCACAAAGGAAGAGCTTGAAGGGGCGATTAAAGAGATGCTTAAGTAATACCCCCTTGAGAATTTAAAAAAAAGCCCGACGGAGTTCGGGCTTTTTTTTGTCTGTTTTTTCTGCAGTTTCCTTTTTTATCTTTCTTTCAGTGCTTTTTCCGTTTTGGCGCCATCTAATAAAATACGTGCCGCTTCCAAAGCTTTTCTGGGAATGTCTTCTTCCGAATCAATGAGCTGATTTACCAGGCCAAAGCCATCAAAAATCGCAAGTAGTGCAGAACTTAATATATCGCTATTAATATCCGTCTTAATATCACCCTGATCCTGAGCAGTCTTAACCAGTGAATTCACTATCGATGAAACCATTTGGTGTTGCTGATTAAAAACTTCACGAAGATTCTTATTGTGAATCGCTTCAATGTAAAGATCCATCATAAGGCCCAAATCATTACCCATGCTATCGATTACCGATTCGTGATACTGAATCAAGGTATAAATCTGCTCCATGGCAGTCTGGTTCTTTATCTCGGGATCACTGTTTAATCGGGAAATATTTGAAAAGGCATAAAGCTCGAAAAAATAATTCCATAACTCAATCAAGAGTTGATCCTTGCTTGAAAAATAGTGGTAGACACCACCTTTGCTTAATCCTGATTCACGAATGATGTCATTCATGCTGGCATTGGAAATTCCTTTTTCCCTTAAGGTTTTCATGCCTGCTTGCAAAATTAATGATTTTCTTTCATCACGATTATCGCGATGAGCCTGTGAGTTAATGATTGCTTCCTTTGCCATGTCTAGATTTTTCCTTTCATCAGAACTGGTATTTAATTTCAAAACTGAATTCGTTGTTGTTGCTTTGTAATGGGTTGATAACCGTATCATCGTTATCAACGAGTGTGACAGCGCCAAGCACATTCCAGTAATCATTCACTTTATAACTCGCTTGTGCGGTGGCAGAAGATGTTTTTGGATTCTCTCGCCCGCTGGCAAGTAAGCTCAAATCAAGTGAATCACCAAGGTATTGTTTACTCCAGTTAAAGGTAATAAATGGAGTGCTATCATTTGCTGTTGGCGCCTGTTCATCATCAAGTGTGTATTGTCCCCAAATACCTAAATTAAAATTGTGATTACTACGTGAAAGATATTGCACACCTATTGCTGCATCCACCACATCACTCATCTCAGACAGAGTGCCCTGTAGAAGTTGATCGGTCTTGTAGCCAATATCGCTTTTGAACTGCCAGGAACCTGAGGTGTGATTAATGCTGAATCCATAAAGTTTATACTCAGAGAGGGCGGGGATAGGTGGATTTACCAAATCAGGCAATACGTAGGTAGGACCGTTAGAAATGAGGTCTGCATACATCAGCGCGAAGTCAGTTTTACCAAATGAAAACTTGAAACGCGCACCCCATTCGCTATCAAGGTCTTCATCATCGATACCGCTAGCAGCCATTAAGCTGTATTCATCATCCAGATGACTACTTAAATGAAGTTGTGCTTTTGGAATGTAAAAAAGTTGAGTTTGTTTTTTGTTAGCAAAGAAACAGTCATTCACCACCATGACTTGCGGAAGACGTACAGCAGAATAGTCTGTCAGCAACTTTTCAGTAAAATCAAAAGGTGTGATGTCATCTACTGCAAAGGTGCCATCTACCTGTCCCCAAATTAGTGATTGTTGACCAGCTTTTATTGCGCATGCTCCCTGGCTGTATTGCAACCAGGCAGCTTTGACTTTACCTCGATTATAGTTTTCACCTTTCTGTAAGGCTTGCCTGTCATCGAGCTGATAATGGGTGCCTTTTACATCAAGACGTGCAAACCAGTTGTTTGCAAATGCCTGTTCGTATTCCACCCGAACGGTATTGCGAAAAATTGGGTTTTCACCTTCATCATCATGAGTTTCCTGATGCGCAAGTGAGAAAACAAAATAATCTTTCCAGCTTTTCTCTTGTGCGTCGCTACTACCGAACATATCGCTACTGTTAAGCATCAGCCCATCATCCAGAAGCAGGCTGTCTCCTCCGAGCAGACTTCCTCCAGTTAGCAGGCTTTCTTCCTGTAATAGTGTGTCTTCCTGTAAAAGAGCTTCTTTAGCATTATTTTTTTCTAATTCTTCCAGAGTTGTTCTGAGGTCTTTTTCATAGGCCTCTAAAGCAGCTTGCACAGAGGGCGTTGCCAAGGCGTTAAAGTAGGGGATAAAGTCTTTAGCAGGAATCTGCCTAAAAGCGTAAAGGCTAAGGGACTGGTTGAGCTGCTTTAATTCCTCAAGTCGTTCTGCCGGATCTTTGGTTTTATAAGTTGAGCTTTGTCCTTCATTAAGCGATGAACGAATTTCACCTTGTATCTGTTGAAAAATGATTGATTGAGAAGTGGAAAGTTTCTGTAAACCGTCATAGGTTCGAGCAATTTGAAAGCGATGTTCCTTCACCTTTTTTAAGTCCAGGGATTCTTGATAATCGCCAACTTGCCCATTTTTATTTGCTTGAGCAGCTTCTTGCCTTGCTGAGCTTAACTGGCTTGCAAATTCTGAAGATAGAACCTTGTTAAGTTCAACAAAACCTTGTTGTATGTTGTCGGGTTCTTGCTGCAGATGAATCGAAAGCGCCTTTTTAATTTCTTCAGGATTATATTTAGCGTTAAGCTCCTGTCTTAACTTCGAAATTTCATCCTGCGACAGTCGATAAGGCTTCTTATTAAGTTTAGCTGTTTCAATTTCAATAAAAGACGTAGATGGAAATAGGGTTTCTTCAATAAGTCTAGAGTCAAGAAAGGTCTGCGTAGTTAAAGTTGAATTTCCTGACTCGGTGACTTCTGCAATGCTAAAAGTAGGCAGAAGCACGCAGCAGGCGAAAAATATTTTTACAAATTTTAACATAGCTGACCTTTCCTAAAATTCCATTAAGTTTGATTAATGGGTTTTGATGGAGCCTTTACGAAGTTCATTGAGGTTAGCTTCACGAAATGCAAAATCGGTAAGCGGTCGTTGCGTCAGGAATTCCTCCTGTACATCAACGTCAGGTGCAATCTCATCGGTAACAATCGCAGACAGTCGACTATCCTTGATATTAATCATGGTTGTTTCAAGAGCCTTCCAGATGCCTTTGGTTTCAACAAAATTGGAAGAAATCATTTTCTTGGCAAGATTGCCGCGCTTGTCATAAGACTGGTTTTTAACTACAACCATTTTTTCCTGATCAACCCAAAGTATCGCCTTGCTGTAACGAGTTTTCTTTAGTCGTTGTTCTGATGGAATAGTTTCTATAACCCAGACTTTGGTTCCGCCATAGTTTCCCTCTTCAAGAATGGTGTAGGTGTATTCATCAGTTTTGCCGTTCTCCATATCTTCGGTGGTGAACTCAGAACCAAAAAATGCCACAGGCTCTTGCTCTTCCTTTCCGCCTGATACCATGCGTTTAACTTTTCCTAATGCAGAAAGATATAACCAGCTTTCGGTATCTTTACTGTCATCGCCATAACTGTAAGTGAGCATGCCAATACCTTTTTCACTAGCAGGCTCCAATACGATAGAAATTGATTTGGTATCCTTACCATCATTGCCATAATTTTTCTGAACGGTTTCAATCACTTTTTTTCTAGGTTGTTCTGAACACACAGGTTTGCCATCTTTCACAGCAAACTTACATGTAGAAAGGCTAACCTTGGTAAATTCTCTGTCGTTAGACTGACGTTGATGTCTATCAACGGTTTCCATAATTTCTTTTGCTGTTTGCGCAACTACAAATGAACTCATTAGTGTGAGCGCGATGAAAAGTGATAGTTGTTTCATGTTGGTTCTCCTTTTTCTTAAATTTATGCAGCAACAGCTTGCTCATTCTGGTTTTGATTAAGTGTTTCTAGATATTTTTTTCTGCCGAGATCTGGCTTGAACAGCACAATAGATGCTGGAAGTAATAGCATGTCGCAAGCCAATGCGATCACAATGGCGAGCGCACCAAAACCACCAATCTTTGCAATGCCAATAAAATCAGAGAACACCAGTACGGCAAAACCTGTTGCAAGAACAATGGTGGTGAATGTGACAGCTTGACCCACTTCAAACATGGTTTCTTTCAGGGATTCACGCATATCGCCCGTTCTGAACCAGGCATCACGGTAATGCGCCATGAAATGAATGGTGTCATCGACAGCGATACCAATAATCAGTGGTGCAACAATCAGGGTATCGGTACTAAGGGAAACGTCTAATAATCCCATTAAGCCAAAGGTACAAACCGATGGAAGTACATTTGGCAGCATGGAGATGGCACCACCTTTGACGCTGTTTAGTGACAGAATCAGGAAGAAAGAAATGATGACAATTGCCAAACCAAAGCTCTTGATTTGTGCCCAATTCATTTTGTCGAGCAACTTCATCATCATAGGCAGAGTGCCCGTGGTGCTGATGGTCGACTCGGGATATTTCTCCAGCACTTTTTCAAAGCCAACCGCAATATCATTTTCCAGTTTTCTGAAAATATCCGTGTATTCGAAAGTACCTGCGTTTCTTAATTGAATTGTGATATGCGTTTTACTGTAATCATCGCTGACCAGATTGCGTCGGTCTTCAGGATTGGAATTATCAAAAAGATATAGTAATTGCGCGGAGAGACGCGAATCGTCAGGAATAACTCTAAATTCATCACGGTCTTCATGCATGGCTTTGTTAGTATCTTTAACATAGTCTGCAATAGAGAAAGACTTGACGATGTATTCGGGGTAGTTCGCGATGATGTCTTTCTGGAAACTTTCAATCGCTTTTAATACTTCTGAATCCTTGAGTGCGTTTGCCTGTTTGAAATCCAGAATGATTTCCATGTTCTGACCGCCCATCATGGAATGGTCAATAATGTATGCAGCAACGCGTATGGTGCTACCTTCGCGAGTTTGGTTGGTGATATTGGTGTCTACCTTGACTTGAGTAGTGCCATAAACAAACAGTGCGAAGGCACTGACAAAAACAATAAAGATAATCAGGGCATACTTTTCTACAAAATCAGGCAGCGCGTTTAGAAAATCATGAAAGCGATTACTTTTCTTTTCTTTTTCGCCCGTGTGCGTGATGTGCGTGTAAGGGCGCCAGTATTCCAGACAAATAGGAATAATAAGCATCACAATAACAAAAGCCATAAAAACGCCGAAAGCTGAGAGTAAACCAAAAACCATGATTTGAGGAATGTCGCTCACCACAAGAGAAATCATACCCGCCATGGTAGTGACGGAGGCTAGGAAGATAGGTGTTCCAGTTTGTCGATAGGCTTTGGTTAAAGCCTGTGCATGTGCAAGACCT
>JBECKS010000142.1:0-8559 GCA_040235395.1 Pseudomonadales bacterium
TGCTGCATGGGTAGAGGCGTAATACAGATGGCACAATCAAGCATTGTGCGTGACCCTGTTAACAAACTTGGTTAAACTCGCGCACCATAACTTCCTTACTTTAGGTGCGCTATGTTGCTGGCTTTTCTTGCCATTCTTGTAGGCCTTGTCATTCTCGTCTGGTCTTCTGACCTTTTCGTTGATGGTGCTGCTGCCATTGCTTATCACGCTGGCATTAGCAAATTGATGGTAGGGCTTACTATTGTTGCCTTTGGTACGTCAGCGCCTGAAATCCTTGTCTCAGCCTTTGCTTCCTATGAAGGTGCGATTGGGCTTTCTGTGGGTAATGCTATTGGTTCTAACATTACTAATATTGGTCTGGTCTTGGGTTTAACAGCTATTTTTGTCAGCATTCCTGTTCATTCACTAATTGCCAGGCAGGATATTCCTGTTTACCTCCTTGTTATTGTTCTGACAGGCTGGATTCTTCATGATGATTCAGTCAGTTTGCTTGATGCACTGGCTGCATTTTCACTGCTTGCTGTTATCGCTTTTCTCGTGATTCGTTATCGAAGTAAGATGAAAGATGCGGTCTTGATTGAAGAAGCTGAAGAAGAAGTGGAGTGGAAGGATACAACAAATAATAAAGCTATTTTGAAATTTCTTGTTGGGCTTGCCTTGTTGTTAGTGAGTTCCCGTATTCTTGTTTGGGGTGCTATTGAAGTTGCCAAACATTTTGGTGTTGATGATGTGATTATTGGTTTAACCATTGTTGCTATTGGTACGAGTTTGCCTGAGTTGGCAGCAACCTTGGGTAGTGCTTTAAAAAATCATCCTGATATAGCGATTGGTAATGTGGTGGGTTCTAACATTCTTAATCTTCTGGCAGTGCTCCCGCTTCCAGGTGTTTTACATTTAGGTCTTTTACCAGAAGATGTCTTTCAAAGGGATTTTTTGGCAATGCTGCTTATTTCCCTGATGCTTACGGTCTTTGTATTCTTACCAAGGAAGGCGCTTATCATCAATCGCGTAAAAGGTATTGTGCTTCTTGTTTCCTATACGGCTTATCTAAGTTATCTGATCACAGTGACGATTTAAGCTAGAAAAATTTCTGCCAGTTCTAATGATCAATCTGAAATCGATTGGCAATCAGGCAAAACAATTCTGCGGTTTTTTCTGTGTCGTAACGTGCTGAATGTGCTTTTTTGCTATCAAAGCTTATGCCTGCCTGCTCGCATGCTTTTGAAAGAACGGTTTGACCATAAGCAATGCCCGCAAGTGTAGCGGTATCAAACACGGTAAAAGGGTGGAAGGGATTGCGTTTAATGTCATTTCTGTCGCTGGCCGCATTCAGAAAAGATTGATCAAAGGCAGCATTGTGACCCACTAGTACAGCACGACTACAATCATGATTCTTGATGGCCTGTCTTACGTGGGAAAAAACTTCTTGTAATGCCTTCACTTCGCTAATGGCATCACGATTCGGGTCGTAAGGATCAATACCTGTAAAGTCCAGCGCGGCTTTTTCAAGATTTGCGCCATGAAAGGGTTCTACTTCAAAAAAAATCGGAATACGTGGTTGAAGCAATCCTTCATCATTCATGGTGATCACAGAGGCAGCAATTTCCAGAATCGCATCGCCATAAGGATTGAAACCAGCGGTCTCAAGATCTACAACAACAGGAAGAAAGCCTCTAAAGCGTTTTGAAATAGGATGTTCAGCAGGCATTGTCAGGAAAGTCCTTCTACTTTCCAGTGAACGTTTTGTCCTGCCATGATGGGAATGACTTTTCCTGTATCCAGCTTAAAAGCTTCAGGCATTTGCCAAGCTGTTTTCCTTAACGTCAGTTTTTTTTCATTTAAGGGAAGTTGATAAAAGCGTGGACCAAATTCGCTTGCAAAGGCTTCCAGTTGATCAAGTGCATTCGCTTCTTCAAATACCTGAGCGTAAAGTTCAATGGCTGCTGGAGCCGTGTATAAGCCTGCACAACCACAAGCAGATTCTTTTTGTGATTGATGATGTGGCGCGCTATCGCTGCCGAGAAAGAATTTTTCATTACCGCTGATGGCAGCTTGAATTAGCGCTTCCTGATGAAGGTTTTTTTTCAGAATCGGTAAGCAATAAAGATGAGGGCGAATGCCGCCACTTAACATGTGATTGCGATTAAAAAGCAAATGATGAACCGTAATGGTGGCAGCAACATTAGCGTCCTGTGCTTTCACATAATCAACCGCATCTTTGGTGGTGATGTGTTCGAAGACGATTCTCAGGGCAGGGAACTGCTTTCTTACTGGAATCATTACTTCATCAATAAATAGTTTTTCCCGGTCAAAAATATCCGAATGTTCATGAGTAACTTCACCGTGTACTAACAAGGGAAGCTTATGTTTTTCCATTGCTTCCAGTACTGGCAGAATATTATTGACATCACGTACGCCTGAGTCTGAATTGGTGGTAGCACCAGCGGGATAAAGTTTGCAAGCATGGATGTAAGGATTACGGCTTGCTTCCTCGATATCTTCAATCTTTGTTTTTTCTGTCAGGTAAAGGGTCATTAAGGGTTCAAAGGATGAGCCTTCAGGAAGATGTTGAAGAATACGTTCACGATAGGCGAGTGCATCACTAACAGTGCAAATCGGAGGTTTGAGATTGGGCATGATGATCGCCCGTGCAAAATATCGACTGACACTTGCACAGGTTTCTTCTAAGGACGCACCATCTCTCAAGTGAATATGCCAGTCATCGGGTTGGCGTAAGGTAATGCAATCCATAAAGCGCTATATCGTGCAAGTTGAAAGGGAAGGCTTATGCTACTGAAATTCATCACTTGATGGAAGGAATGAGCCAAGGAAGCGGATGAGCAAGTGAAAAAATGCTGATAGAATGAGCTTCTTTTTTTGCGTGGAGAAAAGCTCGGTATGTCAGCGATTAAAAAGGTTGTTCTTGCATATTCAGGTGGTCTGGATACTTCCGTGATCGTGAAGTGGCTTCAGGAACAGTATCAATGTGAAGTGGTTACCTTTACTGCAGATATTGGACAAGGGGAAGAAGTAGAGCCAGCTCGCGCCAAAGCTGAATCCATGGGCGTGAAGGAAATCTATATTGAAGACCTGCAGGAAGAATTTGTTTCCAATTATGTTTATCCCATGTTCAGGGCAAACACCATTTATGAAGGTGAATACCTTCTAGGTACTTCTATTGCGCGACCCTTGATTGCCAAACGACTGGTTGATATCGCAGCAGAAACAGGTGCTGATGCCATTTCCCATGGTGCAACTGGCAAGGGAAATGATCAGGTGCGTTTTGAATTGGGCGCTTATGCGCTTAAACCTGGTATTAAAGTGATTGCACCCTGGCGCGAGTGGAACCTGAATTCAAGACAAAGCCTTCTGGATTATGCCGAAAAGAATGCTATTCCCATTGAAATGAAGCGCGGTACTAAATCGCCTTATTCCATGGATGCTAATTTATTACATATTTCCTATGAAGGTGATTTGCTAGAGGACCCTTGGAAAGAGGCTGAAGCAGATATGTGGCGCTGGACCGTATCGCCTGAAGAGGCACCCGATCAAGCGCGTTATGTGGAACTGGGCTTCAAGCAAGGTGATATTGTGAGTGTTGATGGAAAATCCATGACACCAGCGGAAGTGCTGAGCACACTTAACAAGATTGGCGGTGAGCACGGCATTGGTCGTTCAGATATTGTTGAAAACCGTTTTGTAGGCATGAAAAGCCGTGGCTGTTACGAAACACCGGGCGGTACCATCATGTTGAAAGCACACAGAGCCATTGAATCCATCACTCTCGATCGTGAACTTGCTCATTTAAAAGATGAGTTGATGCCGCGCTATGCACATTTGATTTATAACGGCTTCTGGTGGTCGCCTGAGCGTAAAGCCTTACAAGCTTTGATTGATCAGAGTCAGCTTCCTGTTAACGGTAATGTGCGATTAAAACTTTACAAAGGTAATGTGATTGTTTCTGGCAGGGAATCAGCAAGTGATAGCCTGTTCGATGCAAACATTGCAACCTTTGAGGATGATGCTGGTTCCTATAACCAGAAAGATGCTGAAGGTTTTATTAAACTGAATGCCTTGCGTTTGAAGATTGCTGCAAGCAAAGGGCGTAAGCTTTAAAAATAACTACCTGCCTGTTGAAGAAATTCTTTAACAGGCAGTTTTTATTTAACGGCTAACTTATTTCACTGGTAGCTTATTTAACCGGTAGAAAGAGCCTTTCTGAATTGGTCATCCTTCCAAGACGATGCTGATAAATAATCTGGTAAGTCAGTATGTTCTTGACGTAATTTCTCGTTTCTTTGAAAGGAATGGTCTCTATCCACATCTCGATATCAAGATCTGGATTCTTACGAATCCAGTTATTTACGTTTGATGGCCCCGCATTATAGGCAGCAGAGGCGAGCAGCATGTTTCCCTGATACTGCTTCCTTAAACTGGCAAGATAATAAGTTCCCAGCTCAATGTTTATATTCGGATCAAGCAGGTCATCATCACTGAATCGTTTGAGATTATTTTCACGCGCCAGCACTTTTCCTGTGTAAGGCATGATTTGCATGAGCCCTAATGCACCAACGCTGGATTCTGCTTCAACGCCGTAAGCGCTTTCCTGCCGAATGGTGGCAAATACCCATTCGTTGGGAATGCCAAACTTTGATGCATTGAAATTTACATTCTCGGCATAGGCGAGGGGGAATCGTAGTTCGATGTTATCAAACTGACTTGAGTTAGCAGCAGTAAAAATAGACTGATCAATCCATCCCCATTGCGATGCAAGTATGGCTGCATCTCCTTTCTGTTTTTCATCCAGATTCTTCGTTGCGTAATACCATTCGCGACTGGCATTTGTTCTATCACCAAGCATATAGAACTCATGAGCACGAATAATATTTATATTATTGGCAATTTTTTCCAGATCAGCTTCCTGAATTGGAAAACTCTGATGAGATAGAACTGGCATGCTATTTAAATGAAAGCTTGCCAGAAAACCGTAGTAATCTCTTTTCTGGCTAAGTTTGTTCAGGATTCTGTAAGCATTTGGGTGAATGTATGTTGCCTGATCGTATTCAATATAACTTCGCGAATACCAGTATTGCCACATGGAATCATTCTGTTCTTCCTTACTGAGGCGAGGATAGATACTAATGATGGCTGGCCAATCCCTGTTTCGAATATAGGAAACCAGAACTTTTTCATTCAGGCTAGGGTCTGAAAATGTCTTACTTGATAAATCAATCCAGGATGCAAAGTGTTCGGAATCTTTGATGAACAACCTCATCGTTGCGTCTTCGATAAATGTTGTTTTTTCTTCTTTTGTAAAATCAAATTTTTTCTGTAGTTCTTGCCACAATACAAGAGCAAGTGGCGGATCCGATTCAATTAAGGTCATTAAACCTTGAGTGACACATAAGCGATTAAAACTATTGTCATCAAGATTGAACTCCTTGGCTTCAAGTTGTTTGGGCGAACTTTTCAATGCACGACATTGTTCAAAACTTTCTTTAGAGTCATCACTTAAGGATTGGGAAAGGAAATTTGCCAATGCATGATTGCCTTCCTTGATGGCAAGTTCTATACGTTGCATCTTAAGTTCGTTGTCGAGCTTTCCTTCGTCTTCCATGCGGGAAAAAAGAGGGTCGCAGGATTTTGGCAAAGAGCTTCCGCTGAGATAAATATTTTTTAATTCCTTAACGGTATCTTTATCGAGTTCTGGCTCCTCGTTTTCTTTGTTCTTAATAGCATCTCTCGCCTGAATTTCGTAACAACGAATGCTGAGCAGGTCGCTATCTGAAAAAAAATAATCAGCAGTCTTATGGAATTTAATAAAATTTTGCCAATCCTGCTTTTCACCAAGCCTGCTTAATAACTGTTTTCTTAAATAAGAGCTACTCGCCAGATCGTCATGATTTTTGAAAAACTGTTCAAAGCTTTCCAAAGGTTCGTCGAGATGATTAACGAGGTAGTAATACTG
Source organism: Pseudomonadales bacterium (assembly GCA_040235395.1). Classification (GTDB taxonomy): domain Bacteria; phylum Pseudomonadota; class Gammaproteobacteria; order Pseudomonadales; family JBECKS01; genus JBECKS01. Next base: position 5,969 of record JBECKS010000142.1, read on the forward strand.
GATGTATGGAAAAAGAGGGTAGCTTTCGAGTTGTTCCCTGTATCGCTCATCGGAAACCTTGCCAAGTTTTCCATCTTCAACGACTTTCTGAAATTCCTTTCTTTGTTCTTGAAATTCACTGCCCGCACGAATGAACAGATTTGCCTGCACTGTCCCACTAAGCATGGTTAGAAAAAACATTGCAATCAAATAATTACGTTTGTGCAATATGAAATTGTAAGCAGTGGGATTCAACAGAAACATGGATTCCAGAGAAACTGATTTATTCGGCAAATAATCTTACTGAAGAAGGACAAGTGATGCTAGTAAGAACTGAAGTAGTGACTTACGAATTAGCTTGTTGCTGCTGTTGCGATGTTTTATCACCGAGGATTAACAGGCAGGGTGTAAGAAAGAGCGTAATAGGTGTGGCTAGAATCAAACCTGCAGCAATGGCCGTTGATAGTTGGGCCCATGTCTGTCCAGAGGGCGCGCCAAAATCTATTTCCTGACTGAGCAACTTGATGTTTACCTGAAATACCATAGGCAACAAACCAAGAATGGTGGTGATGGTGGTTAGCAGGATAGGGCGTAAACGTTGAGCGCCAGTCTGTAGCGCAGCAGTCATGGTGTCTAGGCCCTGTTTCTTAAGAATATTAAAAGTGTCAATCAAGACAATGTTGTTATTCACCACAATACCAGCAAGGGAAATAATACCCACGCCACTCATCACAATGCTGAAGGCATCTCCTCGAAGCAGTAAACCATAAAGCACACCATTTACTGAAAAAATCACGGCAGTGAGAATCAGGAAAGCTTGATAGAAACTGTTAAATTGTGTGACCAGAATAATGGCCATGGCGAATAGTGCGACACCAAATGCTTTCATCAGGAAGCGCATGGTTTCAATCTGGTCTTCATTCTTGCCTTTAAATTGGAAAAGAATGTTCTCATCCAGATTTTTTTTAAGCTCAGGTGTAAGTTGTTCAATGAGTTCATTGGCAAGAAAACCTTCATCAACATCGGCATCAATTTTTAATGCAAACTTGCCGTCAATACGATTAACGCTGGCAAGTTTAGGTGCAGGCTTCTGTTCAACAAAACTGCTAATAGGCACCAGACGATCTCCCATGGTGATACGAAGATGATCTAACTGGTCAAGATTTCGGTGAGAGATGGGATATCTTAATTTGATATCTACTTCATCTTCAGCATCGTTTGGTCGGTATTCACCAAGTTTGATGCCATTGGTTACCATTTTAATGGTATCGCCAACATCACTTAAGTCCACGCCAAACTGACTGGCTTTTTCACGATTTACTTTTAACTGCCATTCATAACCTGGTGGTGGTCTTGAATCTTCAATATCTACTAATCCTTTTGTGTTTCGAAGTACAGTCAATGCTGTATCAACAGCAGCAAGTAACTCCCTGTAATCCGCAGCACTAAGCACCAGCTCGATGTCCCTGCCTGCTGCAGGGCCTCTTTTGTCAGCACGTACTTCGATAATCACACCTGCAACATCCTTAACTTTCTGTCGAATGATGGGGAAAATATCTTTCGCAAGCGGACGCGTTTTCCAATCGCTGAGCTCCATATGAATAACAGCAATAGTGTCAGCTGAAGCCTGACCAGGCGGGTGGTTATAAACGGTTGTATAGAATTTATCGACGCCCTCGGTATCAAGAATGCGAGATTCAACATCTTTCGCGATGGAATCTTTTTCTTCGAGAGACATTTCACCTCGTGCTTTTATGTAAACCGTTGCAAATTCAGGATCTGAATCGGGGAAAAATGTTGTACCGTTACCGAGAAAGCCATAAATGAAAAAACTGAACACAGTAAATCCGATGGAAAGATAAAGAACGCGTTTGGGATTACGTGTCGCAATCTTGAGTTTTTCTAAATACCAGAGTGAAAGTCGGTCGAGTTTCTGATTGGCAAGGTTTTCTTCTGGATCTGAACTCAGGATGTCCTCTGGCTTAAAAGTTAGTTCGCTTTTATCTCGCATGGAGCCAAGTGTTGGAATCAGGATCATTGCCATCACAAAAGAAGCGCTTAAGGTAAAAATAAGTGTAATGGGAAGGTATTGCATGAACTGTCCCATTACACCCGGCCAGAAAAGTAGGGGAGCAAAAACAGCGAGTGTTGTTGCTGTGGAAGAAGCAATTGGCCACGCCATTCTGATGGATGCTTCAGCGTAGGCATTTCGTTTATTTTCGCCTTCAGCCATTCTTCTATCAGCATATTCAATAACAACAATGCTAGCATCAACCAGCATACCTACGGCGAGAATTAACGAAAACAGCACAACCATATTCAAGGTCATTCCGAAAATCGAAAGAAAAAGAATACCGGTAAGGAATGAACCAGGAATGGCAGTACCAATCATGAAGCCGCTTCTTATGCCCAAGGTGGCGATAATGACAATCATCACAAGCAGTGTTGAAAAAATGACGCTGTTTTCAAGATCACTTAGATAATTCCTGACGCGTAATGATTCATCCTGAAGGTAAAGTGCCTGCAAATTTTTTGGCCAATGTTGTTTGAATAATTCAACACCTGCCTTGATGTTATCCGTCATGCCGATAATGTTTGCACCCACGCGTTTG
>JBECKS010000287.1:0-1152 GCA_040235395.1 Pseudomonadales bacterium
CTCGATGACGATGCGGCTTTCCGGACCGATGGAGAGGGTGGAATTGTCCCGGAGGATCACGCCCATCGTTCCGTCGGAACCGGTAGTCAGGATGTCGCCGGCGAGGAGCTTCGTCCCCGCGGTTGCCGGCAGGTCCTCGCCCCCGCGGGTGACGGCGGCAGTTCCTGCGGAGGAACGCACCGTGCCGATGGTGTCAAGGGCGGCGACGGCAACTCCCTGCGCCAGGACGGACATCGCAGCCAGAAGGATAACAACGCTCCGTGCGACCCTCATGGCCTCCCTTCTCCGGGCCGTCAAGTTCCCGATACTCCTTACTTTTTATGCCTTTCCTCCCGGCGTATGTCAAGGGCAAGGGTGGGACGCGCGCAATAGAATCGCTTCGGCCGGCGTCTGCCTTTGGTTACGACGACCTGTTTCCGAGTCCCGCGTTTCGCACTTCCGCCGGCACCATGTCGGCGAACTGCGCGAAGTTCGCCTCGAACATCGCCGCCAGTTTTTTCGCCTGCGCGTCGTAGGCGGCCTTCTCCTTCCACGTGGTGCGGGGGTCGAGCATTTCCGCCGGGACATCGGGGCACGACGTGGGAACGTGCAGCCCGAAGAAAGGGTCATCCCTTGTTTCGACGCCGTCCAGTCTGCCGGAGAGGGCGGCCCGCAGCATGGCCCGGGTCAGGGGGAGCGATATCCTGCGGCCGGTTCCGTACGGGCCGCCTGTCCAGCCGGTGTTGACAAGCCACACGCGGGATTTGTGCCGTGTGATTTTCTCCCCGAGGAGCCCGGAATAGACGGAGGGGTGGAGAGCCATGAAAGGACCTCCGAAACATGCGCTGAACGTCGCTTCCGGCTCGGTGAGCCCCCGCTCGGTTCCAGCCACCTTGGCCGTGTAGCCGGAGAGAAAATGGTACATGGCCTGGGCGGGGGCAAGGGCGGCGATGGGGGGAAGGACGCCGAAGGCGTCCGCTGTGAGCATGACAATGTGCCGGGGGTGTCCCACGGATCCCTGCGTCGACGAGCGGGGAATGGAGGACAGTGGGTAGGATGCGCGCGTGTTCTCGGTAAGCGATCCGTCGTCCAGGTCGATCTGCCTGTTGGCCGTGCTCATGGCGACGTTTTCCAGGATGGTACCGAACATCCGGGTCGTCTGGTAGATCTCGG
>JBECKS010000043.1:0-5994 GCA_040235395.1 Pseudomonadales bacterium
CGAAAGAAGATATGCAGTCACGCTCCTTGAAAGAAGAACAGGTTGAAGCAAACAGAATGTTGCTGGCTCTCACAAATGCGTTGAAAGACGATGGAAAAAAATACTTATCGGAAGATGAAATCGAAGACTTAAAAAAAGAAATGAATTTCCTGGAAAAATCGATACAAACATCTTCTGCTGAGCAGTTACGGAAAAAAATTGAAGAGCTGAACAGAAAAAGCGAAGATTTTGCTGCGCGAAGAATGGATGATTCAGTTCATAAATCCTTGAGCGGAAAACATCTGGATACACTGGATATTAAAAAATCCTGATTATTAAGAGAAGAAGAGATGCCACAGATTATTTTTTTACCTCATGAAGAAATTTGTCCTGATGGTCAGGTTGTTCAGGCTGAAAAAGGAGAGACCATCCTTGATGTCGCTCTGAAGAACGATATTGATATTGAGCACGCTTGTGAAAAATCATGTGCTTGTACTACCTGCCATGTCATTGTCAGGGAAGGTTTTAACTCTCTTAATGAAGCAGATGAACTTGAAGAAGATCTTCTGGACAAGGCTTGGGGGCTTGAAGCGGAATCAAGATTGAGTTGCCAGGCCATTGTTGACGATGAAAATCTGGTGGTTGAGATACCTCGTTATACCATTAATCAGGTGTCGGAAAAGAAAACCTAAGGGGGCGGTATGAGTTTGAAATGGACAGATGTTCTGGATATTGCTATTGAGCTTTGTGAAAAATACCCTGACGTAGACCCGTTAACGGTAAGGTTTACTGATCTCAGAGACTGGGTGATGGCGCTCGAGGATTTCGATGATGACCCGGATCATTGCGGAGAGAAAATTCTTGAGGCCATTCAGATGGCGTGGATTGATGAATCCCGTTAATTGAATATTTCCTGATTGGCTCCCTTGGGGCTCTGATCAATACGGTTCTTTGGTTGAGAAAGCACCAGAAAGAGGCGTATAATCCGCACGCAATTTTCCCCTAGTGACCTTATTTTGAGTTGGAGCCCTAGTCATGGCGATAGAACAGACGCTTTCCATTATTAAACCTGATGCTGTTTCCAAGAATGTGATAGGTAAAATCTATTCACGATTTGAAGAAGCTGGTTTAACTGTCCTTGCTGCAAAAATGATTCATCTTTCGCAAGCGCAAGCTGAAGGGTTTTATGCTGAACATAAAGAGCGTCCCTTTTTTAAGGATCTGGTTTCTTTCATGACTTCTGGCCCCGTCATGGTTCAGGTCTTGAGTGGCGAAAATGCAGTGTTAAAACATCGTGACATTATGGGAGCAACCAACCCAAAAGAAGCAGCTCCTGGAACTATTCGCGCAGACTTCGCGAAATCCATTGACGAAAATGCCGTGCATGGTTCTGACTCTGTTCAATCAGCTGCGCGTGAAGTCGCTTATTTCTTTAATGACAGTGAAATCTGTCAACGTACGCGATAAGGATTCTTAATTTCAAAGACAGGGATGTCGGAAATATTTACATTGTGGGTTTATGAATATGGCCAGCAAGATAATAGATCCGGCTACTGTCGAGAACACATCCTCTTCTAAAGATAATCATTCTTGTTCTAACGCATCTCAGGTAAATCTACTCAACCTGAGTCGTGATGAACTTCGTGAGTATTTCAAATCCATTGGCGAAAAACCATTTCGTGCCGACCAAGTGATGAAGTGGATTCATCATTCTGGAGTTGGTGATTTTGCTTTAATGACCAATCTTGGAAAAGCGCTGAGAGAAAAGTTAAAAGAACAAGCGGTGATTCAAGCACCAACAATAATCGAAAAACAGTTTTCAAATGATGGAACCCGTAAGTGGATTCTTGAAATTGATAAGGATAATTACGTAGAGACTGTATTTATTCCCGGGAAAAATAGAGGAACTTTGTGTGTATCTTCGCAAGTGGGTTGTGCGCTGGATTGCAGTTTCTGTTCAACAGGAAAGCAAGGTTTCCAAAGAGATTTAACACTTTCTGAAATAATTGGTCAGGTATGGATTGCAAATCGATCTTTTGAAGAAGATCCGCCGAAAAGGCAGATGAAATCCTGGGCAGAAAATAATCGCTACATTACCAATGTTGTCATGATGGGTATGGGCGAACCCTTGTTGAATTTTGATGCTGTTGTTAAAGCCATGCAGATTATGAAAGATGATTTTGGTTATGGTATTTCAAAACGACGCGTTACTTTAAGCACCTCAGGTGTTGTGCCAAGAATTTATGATCTTGTGAAAGAAATTGATGTGGCCTTAGCAGTTTCACTGCATGCACCTAATGATGAATTAAGAAATGAACTTGTTCCTGTTAACAAAAAATATCCTTTATCAGAATTGTTGGAAGCTTGTCGTTTCTATCTGGATTATTTTGGAGAGAGCCGCCGTAGGATTACGATGGAATATGTGTTGCTTTCAGGCGTTAATGATACACGGGAACATGCTTTAGAATTGGCAGCTTTGTTGAAAACAGTTCCTAGTAAAATTAATCTTATTCCTTTCAATGATTTTCCTGGCTCTGGCTATAAGCGACCCACTGATGAAAGCATTGAAAAGTTTCGTGATGTTTTGGTAAAGAAAGGCTATGTGGTTACCTTAAGGACTACTCGCGGTGATGATATTGATGCGGCTTGTGGTCAGCTGGTTGGCAAGGTGCTTGATAGGACGCGCAGGCAATCCCAATGGGAAAAGGTAAAAGGGCAACGAATTCCTGCAAGCCAGATTGAAGAATAGACAGTTTAAGGGCATGGTTGGACTAGTCTTAATTAGCACCTAATAAGGCAAAATAGTCATTTAAGAGACCATTTTTAATAGAAAAGCTGTTTATTAAAGCTCTGATGAGGAAGTGGGGGGAGTATTTCTCCTGGAAAATTGTCATAATCGTACAGGAGATAAGCGCTCTATCCAGTACGGCCTTGATAAAAACATTATAAGAATTGCTAGTATTGTTAATTGTTGAGTTCCATTCATGCAAAAACGAAGTACATTAAAAAGTCTGTGTTTTATTTTTTTACTTGCAGGGTTTTCTGCTTGTGCGCAAAAACTTGTGACAGAAGATGTAGATAAAGCGGAAGCTGCCAAGCGTTATATTGATGCAGCTAAAGCTTACATTGAAGATAAAAATACAAGAAAAGCATTGGATCATTTAAAAAAGGCAGAAACCTACGAAAAAAAATCCGTAGAATTATTTCATACCTATGCTCTTTTATATCATTTAGAAAATGATACAAAACGAGAAGAATATTATTATAAAAAGGCGCTATGGCAGGATAGAGATAATTCAAAGGTAAAAAATAATTATGGAAGTTTTCTTTGTCGACATGATAAAGCCGCTAAGGGTCTTAAGTTGTTAACGGACGCCAGCGAAGATTATAGTTATGTTAGTCGATCAGAATCCTATATCAATAGAGGTTTGTGTGAACTGGTTCTAGAAGATAAAGCTGCAGCGGAAACATCTTTTCAGCAGTCACTTCGATTAGGGACGCAGTCTCCTCGGCCTTTAGTTGAGTTAGCTAGAATTTATCTTGATAAAAATGATCCGCAGGCAGCCAACATGTATTACCAGCAATTTGTTAGCAAGACGGCTAAACAGGATGCGCAGTCTCTTTGGTTGGGGATACGTATAGCGAAATTAAGGGAAGATCAGAACGCTCTAGCAAGTTATGCCTTGTCATTGCAGAAGTTATACCCAAACTCAAAAGAATATAGTCTTTATAAACAAAATAAATTTTGATAGCTCATGATTGATAACGAAAAAGATAAACTTGTAGACGAAACACAAGACAAACAAAGAGCAGACCTGCGTATTGTTAGTGATCGGGTATCCCATTCCTACTGCGTTGTTTTGAAAAGAGGTCGTGAGAAAAAAGGTTTGAGTGTCCGGGAGCTTGCCCAAGAATTAAAGGTTCCTTCTCATATTATTACAGCCTTGGAAGAGCAGCAGTATGAGAAACTTCCAAGTGATACTTATGTTGCGGGTTATATCCGGGCTTATGCTGGTTTGCTTGGCTTGAACCCTGATGGGCTAATCAAGGATTACAAGCAGGATAAAGCTTTTCGTCAGAGAAGTGAGCACGAAAGGATTACTAAGGAAGAAAGCGAAAGGCGTGAACTTGAAGCAGAAAAAGAGCCCGACATTGAAAAATCAATCAAGCGCGTTTTGAAAAATGTAAATGAAGTTAGAAATGAACATGGATGGAAAATAATATTGGCAGCGCTGTTTGTTATCCTAGGTGTTTATGGGCTTGTGGAATATCTCGAAAATAAGCCTCAGCTTGATGCGGCTAATGAGAACCCTGTTATAGAGTCGGTAAAGATTCAGAATGCCGATGGAAGCATTGTGATTACGGATATTATGGATGATGCGCATCACACGCCTGTGGTGGCAACTGATACAGCTTTAAATGAAGATCGTTTGAAATTTGTACTTTCAGGAACGAGTTGGATAATTGTTCGTGACCAGGAAGGAAATCTAGTGCATCAATCCAGGGAGCAGAAGGGTGAAGTCCTTGAGCTGACAGGAAAGGCACCATTTTTTGTTCGCCTGAGTAATGCTTCCGCCGTGTCTTTGTTGTTTAATGGTAAGCGTCAGGACTTCAGTGCTTCCGTGACTGATGATGACCAGCTTCTTGAGTTAAGAATCCCTCCGCAGGAGTAAGTCCTGATACTAGAATCGCATGGCATTGGTATGCCATGCTAGTTAGCTGTATTAATCAATTTCAGAACTGTATATGAGCGAAATCATTCGACGTAAATCACGAAAGATAATGGTGGGTAATGTCGCCGTTGGAGGCGATGCTCCTATTAGCGTGCAGAGTATGACGAATACCGAAACTTGCGATGTGAATGGCACGCTTGCTCAAATAAGACAACTCGAAGAAGTTGGCGCGGACCTGGTAAGGGTTTCGGTTCCCACTATGGAGGCGGCGGAAGCATTCGGAAAAATAAAGCAGCAAACTCAGATTCCGCTGATTGCAGATATCCATTTTGACCACAAGATTGCCTTACGTGTTGCTGAGCTCGGTGTTGATTGCCTCAGGATTAACCCGGGTAATATTGGCAAGGAAGACAAGGTTCGTCAGGTTGTAGATTGTGCCAGAGATAAGAATATTCCCATTCGAATTGGTGTTAATGCGGGTTCTTTAGAGAAGGATTTACAGCGGAAATATCATGAACCCTGTGCGGAGGCCCTAGTTGAATCTGCAATGCGGCATATTGATATTCTGGATAAGCTTGATTTTCAGGATTTCAAGGTCAGCCTGAAAGCATCCAGCGTTGATATGACGGTGGATGCCTATCGTTTAATCGCGTCACAAATAGAACAGCCTTTGCATTTAGGCGTTACTGAAGCAGGCGTATTGCGTTCAGGTTCCATCAAGTCAGCCATTGCACTTGGTGCCTTATTAATGGAAGGCATTGGCGATACTATTCGTGTCTCCCTCGCTGCTGATCCTGTAGAAGAAATTCGAGTGGGTTTTGATATTCTGAAAAGTCTTAAGTTGAGGAAAAAAGGCGTTAACTTTATTGCCTGTCCAAGTTGTTCCAGACAGGAATTTGATGTCATTAAGACCATGAATGAACTTGAAGCGAGGCTTGAAGATATTAATGAATCAGTTGATGTAGCGGTGATTGGCTGCAAGGTAAATGGACCAGGAGAAGCCAAGGAAGTGGATATCGGTTTGGCAGGCGCATCACCGCAAAGTCTGATTTATAGGGAAGGTCACAAAAGCCATAAAATCAGTAATGCAGAAATTGTTGATGAGCTAGAAGCGCTCGTCAGGGAAAAAGTAAGGGCTATCAGGGCCTCTCAAGATAAAAGCTAGCCTCAATCCACTATCTTGATGTTTAGCACTGCCGGAGATTCAGGTAGAATCCTGCCTCAGCTCCTGAGCATCCTGTTTTCATTCATAAACTAAGGTCAAACCCAAAGTGGCAAAGAAAATTGCTTCAATTAGAGGTATGCACGACATATTGCCCGATGAAAGTCATCGGTGGCAGCT
>JBECKS010000045.1:0-9258 GCA_040235395.1 Pseudomonadales bacterium
CAAGCACTCAAGCTAATCAATTCACGCTTAAAAACATAAAGGAAAACAGCTGGCTGACAGAAACAGGGCTTAGCTCAGAACAAAGCAAGGCTGCAAATATTCGTTTTGTTGAAACACAAGGCTGTTCCGTTTTTCCAGAATCAGAAACAGGTGCCACAGGCAAGGTAACGAAAACACAATTCGAAAATGGCATGGTGTGGGGTTATGTTGATGCTCATGAGCATATTGGTGCTAATGATGGTTTTGGCGGCAAGATTTTTCATGGCGCAGCCTTTCATAAACTTGGTATTGAACATGCGCTTGCTGATTGCGAAAAACACCATGGTGAAAACGGTTCAAAGGATTTGATGAGTATTGGTTATAAGTCTGGCTCAGGAAATTTGAAATTCGGTGATCTTGTCGACAATCTTTATGGTCATCTCATCAAGGGCGATCCTGAACACAACACCGATGGTTATCCAACACTTAGCAATTGGAGTACACACGAAGCACCTACACACCAGAGCCTTTACTACAAATGGATTGAGCGGGCCTATCTCGGTGGTATGCGCTTAATTGTTAACTATGCCGAATCAACAGCTGTTATTTGTGAAACCTACAAAAGTCTTCTTCCGGGAAAAAGTATTACTGAAAGTTGTAACGAAATGCTTCACGTAGATCATCAAATTGAAAAAATGAAAGAGCTTGAAAAATATGTTGATGCACAGGCTGGTGGGCCCGGTAAAGGTTGGTTGCGTTTGGTGTATTCACCAGAAGAAGCACGTGATGTTATTAAGGAAGGTAAGCTTGCAGTAATTCTGGGTATTGAAATCGAAGACCCTTTTAATTGTTTTCCTGAAGGAAGGGATGGCTTTGAACCTTGTACCCCAGAAATGCTTAGAGAACGTTTACAGCTTTATCATGACAAAGGTATTCGCGCACTCTTCCCTTCCCACAAATTCGTAAATGCATTTTCAAGTGGCGACGGGAATGCTGGCATACTCGAACTTGGAGATTTTTTTAATAATGGTCAATGGCGAGATTACGATGATTGCGAAAAAGTACCTGGCGACTATTTTGGCCCGCACAGTGAAGGTAAACAACGCAGTATGTTCGCCAAACTTAACAATATTCCCGGCATGAATTTATTGAACGAACTACTTTCATCTGATAACGACAGCGTTAATCAGGCTTTACCTATTTATCCAGAAGCAAAAACTCATTGTCAGAAAAACGGTTTTACCCCACTGGGTTTTGAACTTATTGAAGCCATGATGGATCTCGGCATGATTATCGACCTTGGTCACACACCAAGAGCCGCTTTAAATGATGTGATTCCTGTATTAGATGAAAATAATTACCCCGCTGTGAACACTCACGGTGGTGATCAAGCTGCCATGAATAGAATTAATGGCATGTCAACGCGCGGTCTAAACGATGCCTGTCGAGATGAACAGGGCAATTCAGGTTTGCAAAAAAGCTTTCAGGAAATCCTGGCAGAACTTAATCCTAAAACAGGTTTACCACGCAAGGGATTAAGCTACGACTTTAATGGTTTTGCCGGTTACAACAGACCACGTTTTGGCGAAAACACGCGCTGTAAGACTGAACAAAAGGATCCCTTGGAATACCCTTTCACTTCGATTGGTGGCGACATTGTTTTTGAAGCCTTAACGACTGGTGAAAGAACCTTTGATTACAACACTGATGGTCTTGCAAACATTGGGCTTTTCCCAGACCTCATTGAAGAAGCCAGACGCGGTGGTGCCAGTCAGGAATCCATTGATGCGCTCTTTAAAACAGCAGAAGCTTATATTCAGATTTGGGAGCGCGCTGAAATGATTAGCCAGCAAAGGAAGTCTAGCCCATCAAGCGATTGATTAATCATCTGGTCAATTTACAATGTCTGTAACTTAAGCGACAAATAATTGGCCATGAACTTTAAGTCTCGTCTGAACGAATACAATTATCCTGTTATCTCTTTTATCCTGAAATTTGGAATTCGAGATAACACGCCAGAAATTGAAATTCGTTTTATCAAGATTCTTAACGTTTCCATTTTCTTTTTTATTCTCTACAGCCTTGGCTGCATCGTGTTGGGTATTCAACAGGGAGATTATTTTCTAGCGTGGTTCCAGTTTCCTTGTTTACTTGCACTGAGTGTTGCCATACTGCTGGCTTACTTCCAATTCCACGCTACCAGCATCACCTTAGTGCTCACTATTTTGATTCTCGCTTTCTCAGTACAACAATATTATTACGGCGGAGATGCAAAACTACATATGTGGCTTTTCCTGCCCATCATGGGCACTTGCCTGGCTTACCCGCCGCGTTGTTCAAAACTCGCTTTCATCATGGGGAGCATTGCTTTACTGACCATCACTGGCGTTGAGTATCTGGATATACCACAGAAAGTCGTATCACCCATGCTGGATAATTCCCAAGGTAAAGCAAACAACATCTTTGCTCTTGGGTTGGCTCTCTTTGGTGTGGCATTTGTTTCCAGAAGCCTACTGCTTTCAGCTGAAGAAGCTTTAAGAGAACAACGTGAAATCAGCGAACGTTTACTCAATAACATCCTTCCGGTTTCTATTGCCCAACGTTTAAAAAACGAAGAAGGTACTATCGCTGATAATTTTGAAAGCTGTAGTGTGCTTTTTTGCGATATTGTTGGCTTTACAGAACTCTCAGAAAAATTAAGCGCAACCGAACTGGTACAAATGCTTAACTACCTCTTTACCCACTTCGATGATCTTTGCAAAAAATATAAGGTAGAAAAAATAAAAACCATCGGTGATGCTTATATGGTAGTCGCAGGTATTCCGGAACCCATGGATAATCATGCTTTGGTACTATGTAATTTTGCACAGGATATGATTCAGGAAGTAGAAAACATAAAAAAAGAAAAAAACTACCCTATTGATATTCGTGTGGGTATTCATTCAGGCCCGGTGGTTGCCGGCGTGATTGGAAAAAGTAAATTTTCTTATGACCTTTGGGGTGACACCGTCAATACAGCCGCACGCATGGAATCACATGGACTTGCTGGAAGAATCCAGATTAGTGACGCTACAAGAAAAATTGTTGAAGACCAAATTTCCTGTGAAGCAAGAGGAAACATTAATGTCAAAGGAAAAGGTGTGATGGAGACCTATTTGATAGAATAGAAAGCTACAGAGGATGCTTTAATTTCAAAAATTGAAATAGCCACACCCTCTGCTACATTACTTTTTCTAGAGATTTAGAACATCACCTTTAACACTCATAGCAATCTTGGCAACCTCGCCAATGTCATCTTCACCTACACCAAGCTCAGTCAGGGTAGCAGCAAGATCTTCAACAACCGCATTAAAGTGTTCTTCCTTTAATCCAAGATGAGCATGAGCAGCACGCATATCCTTACCTGTATATTCGCTAGGTCCACCAAATACCATCGTTAAGAAAGCTTTCTGCTTCTGCGCCTGGGCAGCCATATCAAGTCCTTCAAAAAAATCCTTGATACGGTCATCAGCCAGCACCTTGTCATAAAAAATATCAACAGCTGCATTTACCGCTGCTGCACCGCCCAAACGTTCATATAAAGTACTCATCGTTTACTCCTTTGTGCTTATCTTGATTGTTGAACCATGTATTGAATGGCAAGAGATACATCGTCGTTGCTTAATTCAGTCTTGCCACCTTTTGCTGGCATCAGACCAAAGCCTTCAGTGGCATGTTTGAGCAAAGTTTCATGACCTTGCTCAATTCTTGGCCCCCATACTTTTTTATTACCAACTATGGGCGCACCACTGATACCCTGCGCATGACACACACGACAGTTCGCTTCATAAATCTTTTGTCCAGCTCCTGAATCCGATTGCTCACAAGCGGATAAAAAAAATACGAGACAAACTGTCGCCATTAAAAATGTTGTGCCATGTTTATAATGGAACACGTATAACAACGCCTCCCATCACGTCACCCAGTTTGAAATCAGTTTTTGGCGAGTCCTTATGGTTGTTGTGACAATTAACACAGGGTTCTGCAACCGCAACGTCAGGGTAGACTGCTGTAAAATAGGTTACATCACCCAGCTTTTCTTCTCCGTAGAAATTTGAACCAGGATTATCAGCGATATATTGCAGACCCTGTTTCTCCAGATCAGTACGTGGCGCATTCTGCTTATTCACCGGCCAAAGCGACTGCAATGAATAGGTAAATTTATCTGTCAAACCTGTAACGCCTTCAGCACCTGCGCGAAACATCTGTGCAGGTAGTGGTGCACCATTTTCCAGATCTTCCCAGTGTTCATCAGGCTTGATGACATTGGCGCCGGCGGGACCCAATCGTTTAACGATTAACTTGGTGTAGTTAGTTCGATCCGCTTTCATAACTGCAAAAAGTGAATCGGTATACATTTCTGGTTTAATCCCTGCACTTTCTTCGGTTTTCGCATTGCAGGCACTAAATAGAATTGCCATTAGCATTGCTGCAACTGGCAGTTTTAACTTCCTTAGTAAGCTTGGTAGTGACATGGTTAGTCTCCTGGTGGTTTTAGTTAATGAAATCAGTGATAGAGAGAATCCTTATTCGACTTGGATTTATCTCTTTCTATTGCCATATCCACTGAGCGAATATGAACTTCGGGTTTCCCTGAAAAATTGTTCTCAAGCAATTTTTCATCTGCCAAGGCATCAATGGAAAATTCAAGGGAATGGCAATCCATGCACACCGAACGAATCATTTTTTCATTCGGTTTTAAATTCATGTTTTGATTGTGATTGACTCGGAAAATTTTCAGCCCCTGCTCTACTTTCTGTTCTCTCGGCATATGACAGGTAGCACAACTTACATCGGTAGAAAGTGCATGAGGTGATGATGGAAAATTACGAACATGTTCTGAATCATGGCAACCCATACAGGATTCAGTCGCCGCTTTTGATAAATCGGGTTGATGTGAATCGTGACAGGATGTGCAAGAAAGCTCTTTATGAGCAGCATCAGCTTTCATTTCAACTTTTGCCATTGCAGGTGTCATGTTGCCTAAATCTGCATTCAGGCGCATACCGTGCTTGCCAAGAAAAAAGGTTTCTGCCTGAAATTCATGGCAAGATTCACAAGTTGCAACGGCAGGATGATCATTCCAGGGCTCTTGCTCCTGCTGATGGCAATCAGAACAACCCACTTCACTTCTTGCATGGTTTGATGCCTGCCAGGCTTGAAGGATGTCACCATCATAAGTTTTTTCTGTTGCCAGTAAATCTTCAATGCTTAAGGCCTTATAGCCTTTTTTCGCATTGAGTAATTCAAAAGCATTCAAGGTGGGACGTTGCGAATGTGCTTTAATCGCTTCACCACCGGCATGTTTAATCAGGAAATCTTCATACAAAGCCTGATTGTCGTGGTAGTTATGGCAACCTGCACTGGCACAACTATCAAAGGCCATGCCTGCATGACTCGGTCTATCCTCTGCAATATCTTTATGACAAATAAAACAATAATCCTCTGGAAGACTTAAGCCCATCTCATGAGTAATCTCTTCTCTATGTTCCCGATGACAGGTCACACAATAACGCGCATCAAGCAAGGCAACACGATCGGCATTTCTTGGATCAGTAAATTTTGATTTTGGATGAGAATCAGAAACCGCTTTCAGTTCTTCGGCATGGCAGGAAACACAGGCATCCTGCAATACCTCTTTCCCACCAAAAGGTTTGGTATGACAGGCATCGCAAGCCATCTCTATCTGATGATGTCCGTGCGTTGTTTCTCCAATTAAAAACATACCCTGATTCTCTTGCTTAATAAGAGGGATTAAAAAATATGCCGACAACATTAAGGTAAATAACAGCCATATAATCCAGAACACCTTTTTTTTAACTAACATGGTTTTCCAACTAACATATCTTGCCAACTAACATTACTTGCTTCTTTTTAATGCGCTTATTTTTTAAGTTTCAAAAAAATTATTCACATTTCAAAAGTAATAAACTGAAATCACATGCACGCTTAAAAGTACGGGAAGCGGCCAGAAGCTAATGATATGAACCCAGTTAACAGCACGTTTTATCGGATTGACATAAGTCACTGGAATCAGACTTGCTTTACTATTAACAAGTGCTGATAAACCACCAGCAATGGAAAGCGCAATAAAATTACTCATTAACCACTGATTGAGATTCACCCCCAAGTGCATGCCGGTGTGCGCCAGCAAAATGAATAAGGCAAACACACCAAGGGTAGCGTGCATGTTTCGCCAGAAAACAAAGCGACCCAATCGAAAACCATTCCAGCGTTTACTTAAGGAAAAAATAATGGTGAAAGAAATCAGGAAAATCAGCGCAAAACCGCTCGCCTGTTTATACAGGGATTCAATCCATAAACGATCAATCTGAATCTGTTGTTGAACAGATTCGCTATAGGCAATAGGCGTTAACAGCACAATACAAACAGACATCAACAAGCTCAGCACACCCACTGAACTTAACCACCAGGCATTTTCTTCTGGCCTTTTATCCAGCGTCTTCTCGCCCGTAAAATTCTCTAGCAAGGGTAAACAGGAACCACAAACTGTGCCTGCACCTGTACAGGCACCTATTGTCTTAACATCTCGACAGCCCGA
The DNA here is from genome assembly GCA_040235395.1 of Pseudomonadales bacterium. Taxonomy (GTDB): domain Bacteria; phylum Pseudomonadota; class Gammaproteobacteria; order Pseudomonadales; family JBECKS01; genus JBECKS01. The sequence continues at coordinate 6,581 of JBECKS010000045.1, forward strand.
ATCATAAGCAGCTGAAATGGAAGCGCGATTAACACTTTTACAATTGCAGACAACCGCCATTTCTGGCCACGTTGAAATATCAAGTGAATCGCCCTCATCAAACACATTGCCTGTAATCAGGAATAATGCACGACGAAATAAAGGAATCCTTCTTTCACTTCTGATGTATTCACGGAGTTGTGCGCTTTCTTTCCAGGAACCAATGGCAATTGCGCCAATAATAACGCCCTTCCTAAGATAGATTTTTCGGTAGCCATTTTTACCTTGCCACTTAAAGGCACTAACAAAGCGGTCGTGAAATTCTTCCTGAATATCACCCACACTGAAAACATTCACGCCAGTTACTTTTAAGGTGCTGGCAGAAACAAAACCCTGATACTGTGCAATACGATTACAAATATTGTGCGCAGCTACCGATGCCTGCTCTATGCCAGGTGCGACCAATCCCAGAATCTCATCTTTGAATTGTGCACATTCGCCAATGGCATAAACATCTGAATCGTTTGTCTGAAGGTTCTGGTTAACCTTGATACCTTGCCCAACTGCAATGGAAGCATCAATAGCCAGTTTGATATTCGGCTTGATACCTGTACAGAAAATAACAGTATCGCAATCAAGAACCTCACCACCATGAAGCAGCACACCTTTTACACTGCTAATAACACCATCTTTTGAATCGGTAAGTATTTCACGAACACCCGCACCAATCCTGAAAACCACACCATCCTTTTCCAATTTATCTTTAAGTAAATCCGAAGCCCGTTCATCAAGCTGCCTGTTCATTAAACGATGACCCTGCTGCACCACCATTACATCGGTGTGATGTCTTAGCATCGCTCTTGCCGCTTCAAGACCTAATAAACCAGCACCCACCACCACAATTTTTCTTGCAGACGCCGTGCGCGCCTGCAATTCACACACATCATTAAGATTTCTAAAGCGATAAACACGTTTGGCTTTTACACCAGGAATGGAAGGAATGTGAGGAGATGAGCCAGTTGCTAACACCAGTTTTCGATAAGGGTGCTTAAAACCATACTGATCAACCACATATTTTTCTTCGCGGTTGATTGAAACAATTGTGGTATTAAATACTTTTTCCAGACTCACATGTTCCAGAATAGTCTTGTCAAAAATATCCTCATAACCAATCTTTCCGCCCAACAAAGGCGTTAGGCTGACACGGTCATAGGGCTGGTAGGCCTCATCGCCAAACCACTTGATCTTCTTATTTGCATCCAGCTCAAGAATCTTTTTAATAAAATGTTGGCCAACCGGACCCGCGCCAATGACAACAATATCAGAGACTTCAAGTACCCCTTCCAATGATTGACCACTTTCCACAGCAGATGACAACAAGCGATAGCACCTTCGTAAATAGTTTACTAATGAAAGGCATAAACTGTGCCAACGCCTCTTGAAAGGCGCTAAGCGCTTGTAAATTCAGTTAAAAAACTGAGATAAATAGCCATCTGCAATGCTTAATGATTTTCCTTAGCACCACTTTGGAAAGCGCACTTTTTAAAAGCAGGCCAAAAGTGTGCAAGCAAGCACCAAATTAGTTCCAACTAACTGCACTGAATAAGTGCTTATCATCCATTTGCATAAAGACAGGCAAAGACACTTAAGAAAGAATGCAGAATCTGAAAATACATAAGGAACCCAAGACATGAGCTCACTGGAATCACTGGAAGCCTATCTCAGAAATCAATACGACGCCTTTGATAAAGGCAGACCCGAAGATATTGATGCAGGTTGGTTTATCGGTTATGGCTACCGAAATATTGCACCACGCGCTGCACTCGACCAAAGCATGTTGTTGCAATTCAACCAAATGTTTTTCGACATGATGGAGCGTTACAGCATTACCATCGACGAACTCAACATGAAAATTGATGGCAATATCGGTTTAACCTGGGGCTTTCATTCCGAAGATTTTCAAATGAAAGGTCAGCAACCTGAAAAGGTAAAGGTTCGTTTTTCCATGACCCTAAAGTTTGAGAATGGCAAATGGGAAGTAATTATGGGACATCGTGATATCCAGTCCTTTGATGCCAACGGCATGTATATTCCAAATCCAGTTTCTTGACTATGCGCAAACACCTTATCCCTCATCGCCCTCTTCCCATTAAAGCTATTAATGGTATCGGGCGTGGCTTGTCCGTTATAGGTTTGGGCAATAAACCACTTGATGCAGAAAAAATATTTAATAAAGCTTTTAAAAAATCAGACACTAAAAGCCAAAGGGATTATAGCGAATTGAAAAATCGCATGAAGATTCTATGCGATTCCGTAAATGCCCATTCAAATCTCAATACTGTGGGCAAGCTCATCACTTCTCTTTCTTTTGAAAACAGCATCAAGACCAGAATTGAACTGGATGACTGGATTGAAGCTCACCTTGATATATTGGAAACAAAAATAGAAAAACCAATTTTCATTCTTGGTTTACCCAGAACAGGCACAACCGCCCTTTTTAATATGCTTAACAGTATTGAAGGTATTCGCGCGCCTTTAGGTTGGGAAATCAACAAACCCCTTCCTCCCGTAACTTTTGCCAATAAGGATACTGATCCTCGTATCATAAAGACCCATCAGGAATTTGAGGCTTTCTTTTACTTAACACCCAATCTCCGCTTCATTCATGATTTTGGTGCCCTGCTTCCTCAGGAATGTAT
>JBECKS010000060.1:0-4521 GCA_040235395.1 Pseudomonadales bacterium
GCATCAGTTCCTGTTTGGGAGTACTTGGCGAATAATTTTATATCGGGAAGCGTTTTTCGGTTGAGAATTTTCTGTTCCAAGTTAGCTCTTTCGATTCTTGTTTCCAGAATGTTGAACTGCTTGCTCCAAGACGGTCTTATTTCTTCTCCTTGATTTAAAATAAAATCCTCACACTCGATAATATCAGCCTGAATGTCTGATAATTTTTTGGAAGGTTTAATGGATTTACTTCCAGAAGCGGAAACCATTTCAAAAATTGCTCGTTCCAAAGTTTTAATATTTTTATCGATTGCTAAAATATCTAACTCCCGCTTGGAGATACTAGCCTTTAGTTTATATACATCCCCCGGGTTCGCTATATGCCTCTTGGATTTCTCAATAGTGTCGCTTTCCAGTTGTTTGAGGCGGTTAATGATTTCGCGTACAAGAATTTTCTTTTCTTCCATCGCCTGTAGATTCCAAAAAAGTGAAGAGCTTGTTAAATATAATTGTTCTTGTGCCAGAGATATCTGCATATCTGCTACTTCTTTGTCTAATTCAACTTGATCCCATTGTTTTTGACTAATATAACCTAAGAAGTCTTCGAGAATATCAACCTCTAAATTCACATATAAGGCTGGCTGTTTATATGTTTCCGGATACGGAAGGATGGAGTTAGGGGGTTCCGATTGGAATAATTCGGTTCGGTCATTTGCGAATCCTATTGATCCGTTTATTCCAATAGGGGTGCGTTGTAAAAGACTAATGCCAAAATGTTCGTTTTTAATTCTTGCTGGTTGAAAATTACTAGTCGGCTCTTTTTGGTCGTCTGAATAGTTGATATCAGTTGAAAGAACAGGGTAATAAGCTCCTTTAACACCATCCACTATTGCCTGCGCTTGTTTGGCCCGTTGGTATAAAATCTTGATGTCGTAGTTATTCTGCGCAATTAAATTTTTTAGATCCTCAGGAGACTTTACTGTTACGGTCTCTGGAGTGCTAGCTGTGCTGGCAAGGCTCATTTCTGCAATGAGTAAGTAGATAAAAATGATAGGTTTTAGTCTTTCTATCGTAAAACGCATTCAAACCCCACTTGTTTTTTTAATTGGCATAAAAGAGCTCTAGAAAATCTATTGTAGATTGATTTTTTGGTAGGCTTGCATTCCGAAATTGGAATTCGGGTCAGCGAGTAGTACTTCTTTGAACACCTGTTGAGATTTTTCATTTTGTCCTGTTGAACGATATGCTTCGCCAAGATAAAAATAGGCGTTGATTTTAATGATTTCTCTGGCTGCTTCTATTGGTAAATCGAGTTGCTCATCATTATTGTCTGAAATCAATTTTAGTAGTGATTCCAAGGCATCTATCCCTTCTTGCACCTTTTCAAGAGGTGAAGGAAGTATTGAATAAGCTCGACCTTTCATTAATAAAATTTCCATTGAATCTCTCGGGCTTTCGGGATTGATATTTATTAACGCGTTAAAAGCATCGAGGGATTTTTTAAGCCAATGTGCTGGTGAAAAAATACCATTAAATTTAGAGCCCTGAATCAGGTAACCCATCGCGATATAGCATAAAGCTTTGGCTGAGCCAGGGTTAAGTTCAACTGCTTTTTCTATATATTGGAGCGCTTCCGGCTCGTCAAGAAATACAGCGCAGGTTCCTACTGAAATAAGAAAGTCAGGGTTGTCAGGTTCTTCTTTTGCCAGATCTCGGGCTATTGAGTTGGCGTTCTCGTAATCTCCGATTATCAGATAAGCATCAACCAGTTTCTTTTTGTTGGTTTTGCTATTGTTTTGCTCTGATTCGATTAAAGAATTTATTTGCTCTCTAATTTTATTTTTTTCTATAAATGCCTGGCTGGGAATATAGAGCTTCTGATTGAGGCTCTGGAAAGACATTGGAACTTCCTGAAAAGTTTCTGAAAACTGTTTGCGTAACAGCACAGCTTTTTTGTCAGAAATATACTTATCTACCAAGGTGTTCAATTCAAGTAGCTCATCGACGAGATGGGAGTATTCGACGTCGTCCTTTATTTGGCTAATGATAATTTCCTTTTCTAAGGAAATAATCTTTTCAAGGCTTTCGTTGAAGCCTTTAAACATTTCCAGAGGAAGTTTAAGTTCAGCTACTCTCGACAGCGTATTGATTAATGATTGTTCTCGCTTGTCTGTCGCGGAAAAATTTTCATCGATTAAGCCCAAGGCTTTTAATTCTGACAGAAACTCAGGTGAGGGGTCGTTAGTTGAAATTAAACTTTCAGTACTTTGGTCGATATAGGAAAGTACTGTTTTCGTGGAGCTGCTTTCATTCAAGACAAGCCTGAAATCATTTTCTTCGATTTCACTGGCAATGAAGTCTCGTTTAACAAAAATATTTTTAATGATGGAAAGGGGTAGATTGGCTTCGTCTTTAAATCCCTGAATTAGTTTCAGAAGATGCAGATGGTTTTCGTTATATAGTGAGAGCCTTGCATGGACTCGTTTGGCTGGGGGTAGCAAGCCCTTATTCAAATAATAATGGATGGTCTTTTTGGCAACCTTCGCGGCCCTGGATAGCTCGTCCAGCTTGAATTCTTGAATGTTAGGATTGGCTAAATTTTGATCAGTCATACAAGCTACTGAAACATATAGGAAAAATTATTTTTCAAAAGTATAGCAAAAACTATACAAGAAAGGATAGTAGAAATATACTAGGCTATCACTTCGAAACATCTTTGCTATTGGCTGGAGGGTAAAATGGATAAACGTGTAGAGGATACGGTTCATAAAACGCCGTTAGGACATACGGTTGTACCAAGAGAAGCCGATTTCGATTTCCATGACGATATTCCCAAGTATTGGCAGGGCGAGGTTTTCGCAACACGAATGTTTGATGCGATGCAACTCACCTTTCCTGATGGTGAGAGAATGTTTATCCAGTCGGTCAGGAATTACGCCGACAAAGTTACTGATCCCGAGCTTAAGGAACAGGTAAAGCAGTTTATTTATCAGGAAGGTCAACACGGTAAGGCGCATTCAGAATTTGCCGACTTTATGATCAAGCAAGGCGTGCCGGTTGGCGGGTCCATCAAGCGAATCAGTAAGGGCTTAAAGTTATTCCAGAAGTACGCGCCGAAGAAATTCCAGTTGGCGGCAACAGTTGCAGCCGAGCACCTTACCGCTTCCCTGGGTGAATACATTCTGGGCCATGAAGATGGCCTGATGCAGAACGCGCACCCAACCATGAAAGCTTTTTATATGTGGCATGGCATAGAAGAGGTAGAGCATAAAGCTGTGGCTTGGGATGTTTACGAAGAAGCCGCTGGAGGTGGATATTTCACCAAAGCTTTAGCCATGCTCATTCTTTACCCATTTGCCCTGATTCCTTTGGTTGGAGGGGTGTTGGTAATAATGCGTATAGACGGCGAACTGAATTTCAAAGAAGTAAGGAGGGGCATGTCAGCGATGTTTGGTCGAAAAGGCCTTTTCAGTAATACCTTTATCCCGGTGATGAAGTTCTTTGATCCGGGCTTTCATCCTTGGCAAACAGGGTATCCGCCTAATTTCCACAAATGGAAAGAGACCTATTCTGAAACCAGTGATTTTGTTGCAGCGATGGAGTCAGTGCCTTATTAAAAATGTCGATTTTTGAACGGTTTTAAAGGGAGGTGGGTCATGAAAAAAACTGACGTAAAAAATATCCTTAAGCTGGCTAAACGGTCGAAGTGGTCTGTTGACGACTTTGATTGGGATGAACCCCTTTCTAAAGATCTGGACGAAAAATCAAAAAAATTATTAGGTACTGCCTTTTTATATATTTCAGGAATTGAACGCCTTGGGGCATCAGCATTCCGGATCCACTCAAAAAATGTAAATGATGAAGATGCGGCGGAACTGTTTGAGCTGTTTGCCCAGGATGAAGAGCGTCACGCAGACGCTGAATTAGCAATGGCAAAACGTCTTGGCTATGAGTGGAAGGACTTACCCTGGTCAGCAAGGCGAATGTTTAAATTATTGCAAAAAGATCTGGAGTCGCTGCCAGAAAAGGAAATTGGACGCTGGATTCACAATGTAAATTGTTCCTCCATCATGTTCTTTGAGTTTGGCCTGGATTCCATAGTTCTGCCTATTCTTAAAGATATGACCAATGACAAACTGCAAAAAAAAGTTTGGGCGAAAATCGATAAAGATGAATCTCGGCATTTGGCGATGGATTATTGGCTAATTGAAAATCGATATGAGCGTGACAAGGGTAGAGAAGAAAATCCGATAGAAGACACTTTGATGAGCGATATGCGCCTCGCTGGTCAAAAAGCCTTATTGCCAGTCTTTATTGCTGCACGCATGGTTTATCTGGTACCAGGATTTCTTCCATTCGTGAGGGTTGGAATGGAGTTGCCTATGAGGCGCGAGTACTTCGAAAACTATATGAAGAAGGTTGACCGGGTACCTAAGTCAGCACCTCATGCAATGGAAGTAAAATCCTATCGAGTTCGAGCAAACTTGGTTAGGAAGCTCTTGGGAAGATACTCCGAGGAAGCCGTCGTATAAAAAACTAAAA
>JBECKS010000088.1:0-20077 GCA_040235395.1 Pseudomonadales bacterium
GTGTATGCGCCCTTCTTTTAGGAAATGAGATTGAACTCGTTGAAGCTGCAAATATCTGGTTAATCTGGTGGTTAGGCGACCTTGTTGGTGCTTCGGTATTTGGAACACTATTTTATTCAGCAATAACCAGTTTTCCAAAATATCCACTAGAAGCGATAAGGAAGCTTGATACCAAAACCATATTGATATACGTCTCGCTAACTTTAGTAACAATCCTGGTCAGCATTTTGATTTTTGGAAATGCGCTTTCTCGAGAAGAAGTCTTTCGCCTCATTTACGTGCCAGGATTGTTAATGCTGATTGGTTCCGTTCTGCTCACACAGTTCTATGCAATCTTTCAATGCTTCCTGATTTCAAGTATCGCCATTGCAGGTTTTATATTATCAGGTAGTGCAGCAATCAAGGCACAAATTACTGTCGATATGTATTTTCTTTACGCTTATTTGCTCGTTCAGAATAATGTTGCCATCTGGATTTCTGCAGCTGCAAAAGAATGGAGAAGTTTTAACAAACAATTACAAGTAGCAACAGACAAGGCTCTCATTGCATCAAATCAAAAAAGCCAGTTTCTGGCTAACATGAGCCACGAAATCAGAACACCCTTGAATGGCATCATCGGCATGACAACACTCTTGCTGCAAGAAGAACAGAATGATTCCAATCAGGAAAAACTCAAGATATTACGACGTAGTGCTGATAGCCTCTTGCATGTACTAAATGGCGCGCTGGATTATGCAAGCATTGAAGCAGGCAAACTCACCTTGCTTGAGAAACCCTTTGATTTACACCAGATGTTTAAGGATGTCTGCAGCTTGTTTAAGCCCAAAGCAGAAGTCAAAGGTCTGGAATTTGTTAGCGTCATTGAGTCGAACGTTCCCCATATGGTTAAAGCTGACGAAACCAGAATCAGGCAAATATTAACTAACCTGATTAGTAACGCTATGAAATTTACTGAACAGGGAAAAGTTGAATTACGACTCGCCTATCGCGAAGAAGACGGCGCATTTATTTTTCACGTCATTGATACCGGCGTCGGCATTACTGAAGAACAACTTGATCATATTTTTGACCCCTTTGTTCAGGGTGATAGTTCACCCTCTCGTCGTTACGAAGGTACAGGCCTAGGGCTTAGCATTAGCCGTTCTATAGCAGAACATTTAAAAGGTATTCTGGAACTGGATACGCAATATCAACACGGCACACATGTGCGCATGGAATTACCCCTTGCCTTGGCTAGCGAAGATGAGATTTTGAGAAATCGCTTGTATGAAAATAAGCTAGCAAAATTTTCTGATACAGCTACTAACAATAAAAATATTCTGCTCGTTGAGGACAACGCCACCAATGCACTCGTGGTTGAAAAAATGCTTAAGAATCTGGGTTACACCGTGATACTCGCAGAGAACGGCGAATGTGGTTTTAAAGCCTGGCAAAACTCCCTGAACGGAAGCCCTGTTATCGACTTGATTATTATGGATTGCCATATGCCTGTTATTGATGGTTACAAGGCAACGGCAATGATAAGGAATAAAGAAAGAAGCTTAGGGTTGCAAGCGACTCCCATCGTAGCGCTAACGGCAAATGCTCAAAAGGAAGAACGGCAACGTTGTCTGGATGCGGGCATGAATGACTACCTTAGCAAACCTCTCTATCTTGATGACTTAAAGAACTGCCTCGCTCGAAATTTTCAGCTCAATTCCTGAATCCAAGCTTCTCTCTTAAATCGATAGTCGCTGGATTATTTTTCATGTGTTCTGTGTAGTTCGCCTTCCAGATTTTTTCCATGCGATAAAAAGGCACCGTTGGGTATAGGTGATGCACCAGATGATAATTCTGGTATTGCATCAAAGGTGAAAGCAACCATTCAAAACCAGTGATGTTGCAAGTGCTCTGATAGAGGTTCAGAGGATCAATCCCCTCCATTCTTTTATGAATGTGATGAGGCAGATAACTGAAAACAAACTCTGTCATCCATGCCATACCAATAGACACTGGTATAAACCAAAGGAAAAGCGCTTCGAGGGGAAAGTTGAAAATCACAACAGCAAAAATAAGCAGAGAAATGAGCCCCCTGATTCGCTCAAACTTTCCTGGCTTAACAGCTGGCAGTTCCTTTCCGTATTTTTTGAAATAAGGAACATATTGAGAACCCCAGAAAAACCACGCGCCCATGGCGTTACGTCCCCTGCTCGAAATTTTCAGATCAGGATCAAGATCCTTTTTACCCGTATGAATGTGATGTTGCATATGCCCCAATCGAGGGAAGCCAATATTCTGAGCAAACAAGGTCATTGGTATATAGGCCACGGCATTAAAGAAAGTGTTTATCTTGTCATTACTGGAAATAGCATGATGACTGCCATCATGGATTGGCGAGAACAGTAAGTAATAAGCAATGGTATTAATAATAAAACCAAGCCAGAGCGGCATTTGATTTTGTAAAACGAAGTACCAGCTCGATGCAATCATGGCAATGCTTAAAAAAATTAGCATCACTGTAGGCCAGGCGACCAAGGGTTTTCGTTTTAAGGCTGCAAACAATTCAGGATTATCGTATTCGCTGGATTGTGCCATAGGTTTGCCTCTTCCTTTTCCATGGAAATTAAAAATAAGATGAAGCAAAGCTTACTGGTTTTTTTATGACTCACAAGCAGCAGAAAGGTGAGGATGTCAGCTTATTTTCCGTCATTCCAGAAATCACGAAGTGATTATCTGGAATCCAGACATTCAAAACTGGGTTCCCCCCTTCGCGGGAATGACAATGCTTTTCTTAAAACTCTAATGCTTCAGCGGCTTTAATCAGTAGTTCTCCATCTTCTTCCAGAAGATACGTTGATTCCACCGCTCGCTGGGTAGCCTCTGTGTATTGCTGAACAAAAATGTCCTTTGACTGATAAAGTGCCTGCAACTTTTCCTGTGAAAAAGGAACCGTTTCACCAAAGATGCCACAGAAATAACTGATCATAGGCGCTCCTTCACCACGACCATTGCCTGAACCTTTTAAAGTCGCCAAAGGCACATCAACAAAAGGCGTGCGAATTCCTCCCAATGTGTTTCCATGCTCATCTGTTTCAAACTCGGTGAATAGCAAACCCTTTTCACCTTCAAAACGTGGTGCAATGGGTGGTGCTTCACCACTTCTTACCCAATGATCAATCCAGCGCAGGGCTGAATTAAATACCTAATGCATCGGGCCTGAATTAATACCCGTTTCACACTTCATTACTTCCACTTGCGCTTGCTTGATTGGTTCTTTTAAATAGTTCAGCGCAATCTTTTCACCTTCACCATCACCAATATCCGCTGTGCCTGCATTCAAACCATAGGCATCGTAATGTGCTGTTCCTGTTACCTCCCATAAACGAAACAGACTCTCTTCCTTTTCGGGCTGTCGGGTTCGCCCATTCGACATGCGCACATCTGTTTCGGTTTGGAATAAAATCACAGGAACCAAATCATCACGTATCTTTGTCATGGATACTTTGTTCAATCCTTCAGCAAAACCAAAAGCACTATGAATCAGAAAGCCATCATACATATTGGTTAACTGTTGAATGCCATTCACGTAGCCAGTAAGCCATCCAGCTGATTGTGATTCACCCACTGCAATTAAACGTTCCGCTTTCAAGTCGCCTAATAATTTCCCATCACGAATGGCTTGACCAAGTTGCGTAAAAATATCAAAAGAATATGTATCACCAGGATGTTCCAGATTTGCATAACGTACAGGATCAGAAACCACCATGGATGGGTCAGGCAATTCAGGTAACCACCACAGGTTATCTGTCTTCAAGGAAATGGAACCTATCTTCTGAACAGATGCCAGTACATAAGCTGCACCCTGACGTGACACTTCAACATGACCGTGAATCCAGTCTGGCGCTGCTTCAATCAAACCGGAAACGTTTTGCCATTCCACATACACCGTGCCACAAAAACGTTCTGCATCTTTTGGTGTATAAACAACCGCACGAACAAAAAAGGCTTCTGTATCTTCATCACGAGTAACCGTATTCCACTGACCATCGCCCGGAAGGAAAAACACATTTGAGCTATAGGAGTGCGCATCACCACTCAGGAAATATTCCTGCACTTCATAACCTACGGCTTCCACCTTATCAAAATTATTCATGGTAATTGCCTTACCAATTCCACCGGTAGCTACCGTCACTGTGGGGCTTTTGATTTCATTCGTAATTGAATCTTCAGCCTGCACAATAGAAATACCGGAAACAGACAAACAGATAATAGAAATAATTTTTGCTATGGAGCTTTTCGTTCAGTCAGCATGAGGAGTTCTTCCTTTATTCTAATTATTGGAAAATGAGATTGATGTTTTCCTTTTTACCTAGCACTGCATTTAAAGCGCATCAAATGACTATTTCAAATGACCAGCTTCGGCTTTTGTAATCCAGCCCTGTATTTCCTCTTCAATAATTTCCATTGCCATGGAACGCAAAGGTATAAAAATAACGGGCACATGCATTTCAAGCTCTATCTCTCCCTTACGCAAGCTAATATTTCCTTCCAGCCTTACTCCCTTCGCTTCAAAGCTGACATGTGCAACATTCTCGCCTGTCCATTGAGCTGCCGGATGATATTTGGCAAAACGAACTGCATAAGATTCAAAGGCCTTTTCAGTTACCTTTCTTGCCTGTTCAATACTCAAATTATGTTTAATGGTTTTTTTCATAATCACACAGAAAAAAGTTATAAGCCAAACTGTCGACTGGCCAGGTCTTTCATTATTTCTTCAGAGCCACCACCAATCGCATTCACCCTCACCTCTCTATAAATCCGCTCAATGCGATTTCCTCGCAAATAGCTGGCACCACCAAGAATCTGGCTGGCTTCTCTTGCGCAGAATTCCATGGTCTGGCTTGCCTGTACTTTTAACAAAGCGAGATCACCTGGATTACTGTTGCCATCAATCACTGCCTTGCAACAATTCTGCAAGTAAGCCTGCGTTGCATTAATCTGTTGTTTCATGGAAGCAATCTTGTGACGAATCACTTGATGATCTGCCAAACGTTTTCCGAAAGTCTGCCTTTCCTGCGCCCAACTAACAGCATCTTCTAAACAAACGCGCGCTGCTGCTTCCATACTACTGATTAAACTTAAACGTTCACCGTTAAAATTATGCATGATAACGAAGAAACCTTTGTTTTCTTCGCCAATCAAATGATTAGCAGGCACTTGCACATTGTCGAAATAAATAGTGCCTGTGTCTGAACACCACCAACCCTGTTTTCGTTTTAAAGGTGTTCTTGAAACGCCATCAAGATGCGTTGGAATCAACAACATGGAAACACCCGCAGCACCCTCTCCTCCTGTTCTCACGGCAGTGCTAACCCAATGAGCACCCATCACGCCCGAGATAAAAGTCTTGCTGCCATTAACAATATAGTAATCACCCTCTTTTTTTGCTGTAGTTTTCAAACTGGCAACATCGGAACCACCAGACGGTTCTGTTATACCTAAGGAAATTCTTTTTTCGCCATTCAAGACCTGTGGCACCACTTCTGCCTTGATTTCATCTCGTGCAAATCTCACCACAGGTGGCAAGCCAATGCCATGAACCATAAGCGTACTACTGATACCTCCGGCCGAACCTGTACGAGTTAATTCCTCTGACACAATATTCTTATGCCACTGGTCAATACCTTCACTCACACCACCATATTCTTCTGGATAACCCAGTTGTAACAAACCAACATTGGCCGCTTTAGCCCAAAGTTCATCAGGTAATTTTCCAGCTTCATCCCATTCATCGATGTAAGGCATGATTTCCTTATCAACAAATTTCCTGAGTTGGCTTCGCCATGCTTCATGATCAGAGGTGAGCCAGGGGTTTGGTAAACGGGCACTATCAAAGGTAAGCGACATGGGCTTGCTCCTGTACTTAGGCTTCAATCTTTATGAAAGGTATGCTTGGTTTTTTATTAATATCTTGCTCCATGTTAAAACAAAAAGTCGCAGAGTGCGAACCGCCTCACACTCGGAATTCAGCTTTGGTTAAGTACAACAATCAATACTGGATTCATTCTTCTCACACATAGGGTGTATCAAATGAATACAAAACAAGTGATGAAAATGACCGTCGTGCTGGCATTTAGTGGCATCTTGTTAACGGCCTGCGCTAACCGGAGAAACCAGAATATCATCGTCGATATGAAAGGTGTTGACGAAGCTCAATACCAGGCAGATTTACTGGAATGCCAGGAATATGTCGAACAGGTTAAACCTCAGGCAGGTGAAAAAGCAGCTGGTGGCGCCATTGGAGGCGCACTCATCGGAGCAGCGCTTGGAGACCACAACACCGCTAAACGATTCGCAGGCGTAGGTGCTGTGTCAGGTGCAGGTAAAGGCGCAGAAGCAACACAAAAAGAAAAGAAACAGGTTGTTCGTAACTGTCTTGCTGGACGTGGATATAATGTCTTGAATTAATGCTTCAGAGAATCAACTCTAATCAGCATAGTTTTTAAAACGCTTGTCCCAGGTCTTGAATCGCTTTCTGCAATAAGCGTCGAGAGATTTGTAATCCTTGAAATAGTGTTCACTGACGTCTTCAATCGACGTATCGTATTCGCAAAAATCATTCGTATGATCTCGGCAGATTTTAGGACGTTTTTCGTAAATCCCACAGCGACCATCTCTTTGCAAATGTTCACACTTACTCATGAAACGTAAGTACCAGCCATCACAATCCTTAAAGATATGGGTATTTTCGTGTGATACCTGCCATAAAAGTTGATCAAAATCGTCGATAGAACTTGGCGTTATCAGGCTTTCCGTTACATAGTGACAACAAAAAGAGGAAGTACAGTAATCACACTTTTCTTCAGGGCTAAGTTTTATTTTAGAATATTTTTTTTGCATGGCTCTTATATAAATTTACTTCAGCTAATTTAAGTTTTCAGATTAGCATCAAGGATGCTCATTCAATGCATACTCTACAGGAAGTTCGATCATAATGCTTTCTTCCTGAAAAGTTTCTGGAAAAGCTGGAAATGGCGTTGAACTGAGTAACATCTGCTCAGCAGAACGATCAAGCAGAAACTCACCAGAACTTTTTACCAATTCATGGCTTAACAAATCACCATTAGCAGCAATAGAAAAACGGATAACCGTTGTGCCCTGCAAGCCACGTTCCCGCGCTAACTTGTGATAACGTTTATGTGCATTCAGTATTGCCATCACCTCGGCATAATAAGCCTGCTGCTGCCCTTTAAGGTTACCATTATCGGTTTGTGCAGATTCATCTGATGCAGAGGCACCGATATTTTTCTGTTTATTTTCTGTCTTAAGCGCCAGCGACTGTGATTGACTCATAAGTTCTACTGCATTCTCAGTAGTAATTACGCTTTGTGTCTCTCTTTCACCGCTCGGATTCTTTTCAGCATTATTTGTGTTCAAGTCCTTAACACTTTCATCTACGCGCTGAATATCGCCCAAGGTGATATTCAAGCCAGCACCTGAAACAAATCCACCATAGCCCTCACCTTCAGCATCAATGCGATTAACACCGTGCATGAAGGCAGCCAAGAGAATGCCGTGTAGAAGCACCGACAGCAGTAGTGCCGCCATCATGCGTTTTAAATCAAACATAATCATTTGTGTGAAATAGTAGAAACACTAACCATTTACAATGGTCGTTGAATTGCAAACAAATCATAGGGTAAGAAGATTCGCTCATAATTGCTACTGCATGGCGATATCTTAATTCGTTCTGGATTCCAGCTTTCGCTCGCCTACATGGATGTAGGCGGTAGAGCAACGCAGGAAGCCAAAGCCGAGGAATGACGAATCACGCTCACCCCTTACTTATTTTTCTGATTGAGCAAGCAAGCGGAAGCGCTGCATCATTTCGTGATCTTCATGATCCAGCAAGTGGCAGTGCCAGACATATCCCTGAAGGTTTTTCCCATCAACAGTCTGGAATATGGTGTCAGGATCAAAACCTAGTTCAGCTTCAGTGGGCCAATACACTTCCACACGTGTCACCATGCCCGGCGGACAGCGCACGGTGTCTTTCCAACCCAACTCATATGGTGCAGGTTGATGGATACCAGGTTTGAGATAAGCACTGGCATCGGGTGCCCAAGGTGTTCCCAAGGGTGGTTTTTTATTATTAAGGTTATAGGCAAACACATCGAGGTATTGCCTTTCGATTACGCGAAACTGAATCAGATGAACATGTGCTGCATGATGTTGAAAAAGCACATCACTGTTAATGAATTCCCAGGTTTCCCAAGTGCCCTGCTTGGGCTTATCAAAAATCTCATCATGAAAACGCAGGTTATTCATGTTCATGACTGCCGTTGCTACCCAGCGGATATTTTTCAAATCTACATCGGTATTAAAAGTAGCGCGTCGAATTTGCTTTGGTCTTTTTAATTCAGGAAGTGCTGCTGGAAGATGTGCTTCACCCCTTAACACAGAAGGTATGCTTTGCACTTTTCCTTTTTTATCGGCGACCTTAAACCGCATAATATTGGGAACCGTCACTGCACCCACCATCTGCCCTGCCCAGGCAATGCGAATGGTGTTAATCAAATCAACATGCTCACCCGATTTCATTTTAGAAAAATCAATCAGCACATCGTAACGTTCACCACAGCTGATAATCAGCTCTTTCACTAAGCAGGGTTTATCTAGCAAACCGCCATCACTGCCAATCACCCAGAAATTATCACCGCTAGATAAGGCAAGTCGATAATCACTGAACTGGGTGGCATTAAGAATTCGAAAACGATACACGCCCTGATCCACATCGAGGTAGGGCCAGACTTTTCCATTCACCAGAATGCGATCGCCACACAAACCACCTGCCCACACATCCTGGGGATTAAGCGGTGTTCCCTGATATCTCAAAGAGCCATCTTTTTTCAGTACCTTGTCATTAATAGCAAGTGGAATTTCATATTTTCCCGCAGGTAACTTAAGCGGGTTATCTTCTTTTCCTGTATCAAAGGCATCTCGTATAAGGTATTGACCTGCGAGCCCTGCATAAACAGAAAGTCGAGTGGTACCCATGGCATGATCGTGATACCACAAATGGCTCGCTTCATGGGTGTTGGCAAAACGATAGGCTTTTTGTTTGCCTGGTCTGAAAAGATCAAGCGGATGACCATCATCCACCGGCGCATTAGGTGCACCATGCAAATGTACAGAAACAGGTGGCGCAGTTCTGTCTTCTACTGATGCACCATGAACATGGACATCAATATCGTCTGCAAGAATATGTTTCTGCAAGCGGTTCACGAAAGTTGTTGTGACATCTTCACCAACCACGCTTTCAAAGGTTGGACCTAAATGACTCACACCCCCGTAACCCCAACTGGGTGCTGCAGGTAAATCACGATGAAACTGATGAGACGTTTCTGCAATGTCCAGCTTTCCACCCGGTTTTATCATTGGCGGAACAGGAAGCGCATCCACAAAAGCTTCTGTGTCTGGCGAAGAAAAAGAAAGCCCAAGATTAGGCACCTTGGGATAATCATGATCTCGTGAAGGCACAAACGCTTCATTCACCGCAGCAAAAGCACGACTAAAAAATAAAGTCGTACTTGCAAATAAGCTGCTTTGTAAAAAGTGCCTTCTTTTCATTTCACCAACGATTAACCAAAACTAAGAAGCAGCTTTGAAGGTATGCCCTAAATAACTACCTTGAGTATTGCCCGTCACCTTGAATGAAGCTTTCTTGCCAACTTCTTCTGCATTCATTTTCCCTTTTTTAAATGCACGAATAGCCTGCAAGGCAACCAATGGATTTCCTTTTGGTGAAGAGCCTTTGACTTCAACCGCCGCAAAACCATGTCGAGAAAAACTGCTTTTTAATTCCTTGGGTTTAATAAACATATTCCACACATGCAAATCCTTCGGCATGAAACTGGTAACAGAAAAATCCTGAGCGATAAAAATATTAACCAAGTAGCTATAAGGCGTTCTGTTGATGGTATCGAAAAGAAATACACCGCCGGGTTTTAATACCCTTGAAATTTCCTGAATGGTTTTGTCGTAGTCCTTGATATGTTCTAGCACATCACAGCAACTCACCACATCAAAACTATTATCTTCAAAGGGCATCTTGTCACCAAAACTTTCAAGGTATTCAATCGGCAAATTACTTTCTTCTGCATGGGCTCTTGCTGTCACTAAAGAACTTGCTGAAGGATCCACTGCTGTCACCTTGCAACCCATCTTTGCAAATTCTTCCGTTAACAAACCCCCGCCACAACCCACATCGAGCAACTTCAGATTAGTATTCTCTTTTAAAAGCGGTTTAAGAATATTTTCAAAATAAGGAACACGCCATGGGTTCACTGTGGTACGCAACAGATTCAACATACTGTATTCATCCCACCAGGTATCAGACAAAGTATCATAAACGGAGTTATCGGTATGTTTGCTCATCACTGAACTCCTTTTGCTATTTCAAATTTTAATTAGAGAGTTGTTAAGGTTAAGTAAGTCACACGCACAAGAAAAATCGTAAAACATAAATGCCAGAACATCAGCGCATAGCGTTTGACATTATGCTTCACATGCATGAGTGCAGATAAAACAAAGTATGCGGCAAGAATAATATAAGTGGCCATCATGCCAAGAAAGACAATACGGTTTAACTCATCACTCAGATAGATACCTGAGAGAAAGGCAAGACCTAGCACCACGTTTGAAAAAAATACATGCCAGATGAGAAAGACGCGCGAAGTTGCTGACAATTCAGGGTTCCTGCTATTAACCATTGATAAGTTAGCAAAAATACAGGAAAAACAAGGTGTTCACAGCACATGAGCCATATTACAGGCGTTACAAAGAATACCTTTGTCGCCAATGCATTATCCAGCATGCGTGATTGTTATAAGAACTCCGTTTCCCCAAATTTTGTCAGCAAAAGACACCCTCATCTGGCTTCAATTCCTATCCATATGCTTGTACATTTGCTAGCAACAAAAAAGCTTAATCGGGGAGATTTTCATGTCTAAATTCATTGCTGCCAGAACCAGATTCCTGCACAAACTATCTGACCAGTTCATTAAAGTGGAAAAACCGGTGCTTTTCACAGGTCCAGACGCTAGCCAGCAATTATGCAGAATGCTTCCTTATCACGGGCATAAAAAAATCTTTATCGTCACCGACAAAATTCTGGTGCAGCTAGGCATCATTGAGCCAATGAAACTTACCCTGGAACAGGGTGGCGTAGATGTTTTCATTTTTGACGACGTGGAACCCGACCCCACTGACACCCTTATCAGCAAAGGCGTAAAACTATTCCATGAAAACAAATGCGACGCTGTACTTGCTGTGGGTGGCGGCTCCTCAATCGATGCTGCTAAGGGCATTGCCAGTCTGGCCAATAATAGAAAATTAAGTGTCACTGATCTGAGTTCAGCCCTAAAACCCAAAAGACATGCCAAACCCGTTTATGCCATTCCAACCACTTCAGGTACAGGTTCAGAAGTTTCACCTGCTGCAGTGGTCTCAGATTCAAAGAGCCACGAAAAAACCATCGTACCTGCACCTGGCATGATGCCTATCGCCGCGGCCATCGATACCAACATCATAAAAGGTATGCCTGCTCACATTACGGCACACACAGGTATGGATGCCCTCACCCACGCCATTGAAGCCTACATTTCAAAATCGGCTTCCCCTGAGTCCGATATCTTCGCCAAGTCAGCAATAAAAATGATTATGGAACAACTTCCTGTTGCCTACGCCGATGGTAGCAACATTAAAGCAAGAGAAGTGATGGGTATCGCTGCCTTCTATGCTGGCTATGCTTTTTCCAAAGCATTTCTTGGTTATGTACACAGCATTTCACATCGATTGAGCAAGCACTATGGCACGCCCCATGGTTTAGCAAACGCGCTGGTCTTGCCTCACGTATTGGATTTCTCTAAGGCAGATATCATTGACAGGTTAGCTGAACTTGCCAAATTCATAGGACTTGAAGGAAAGAACAATGATGCACTCGCTCAGCTTTTTATCGACAAGGTTTATGAACTGAGCAGAACTGTTGATATTCCTGAAACACTCGACAAACTGGTTGAAGCTGATATTCCTGAGATTGCACAAGCCGCACTGACAGAAGCACATTTTATTTACGCTATTCCAAGCTATATGACTCAGAAAGACGCAGAAAATGTAGTCAGGAAATTATTGCCGAAATAATTTTTATTTCCTCCAGATACTAAAAATCACATCCCTGATACGGAAATATCTTCTTCTTTTAAAGTAGCTTTCAAAATCGTCTGAGCCAGGCATTGGATAATAATTATCTTGTTCTCCTTTGCCTGCACTAATAGCTTCTAACTGCTCACCTCTCTGAAGTTTATAACCAGCTTCATTCAGCAAGCTTGCACCAACCTCAGCAGTTTTCATCAATACCATTTGCTGGGTCATTCCCGTTATTATTTCAATATTTTCTCTTGCAATTATTTCGCCCGTATCAATACCTTCGTCAATCCAGTGTAGTGTTACCCCAGCTTTTTCTTCGCCATTCTTGAGCACCCAGAAATATGCCATTGCACCTTTATAGGCAGGAAGCCAACCAGGATGAACATTCAAAGTACCCAGAGCAGGAATTGAAATCACTTCCTTTTTCAAAATCTGTGAAAAGTAAGCGGATACTAGAAGATCTGGTTGCAGGCTTTCTATGAAAGCAATTGCATCAGGGCTATTGATATTTTTGCATTGAAAAACAGGAATATGGTGTTGTTTCGCAATTCGCCAAGTCGGCCTTAGCTTCAAGCGATTTTCACCAATGCTAGCGATTAAACCAAAAGTCAAAGCCTGTACAAGCTGCTGCCATAGCAATAACCAGGCAAAACGCCAGCCAACAATTTTAAGGTGTCTTTTTATTTTTTTTATACCTGCCCAGGAAAACTCAACCGTTTTTGCCCTTACCACACCTACAACTTCATACTGCGGCATCTCCAGAAGTTTATTAAGAATTGTCGCACTTCCAAGATGACCAGCGCTGTAAAGGACAAGTACACGAAACGCTTTTGTGCTTTCTCTTGATTGAGGCATAATTATTTCAGAACTTTTCACTTTGGATTAATTTTTCACTTTAGTTTAAAGCGTAAGAATAAACTTTCAGCTACTAAATTCAGATGAAAGAAAAACCAAATTCCGATAAGGAAAAACTTTTTACTTCACTTCAATCCACACCTGATTAGCACAGGCCAGAAACTCTCCGCTCTTGCTAAAAACTGCCGTATTGGTGAAATGTTTTCGTCCATCTTTTTTTACATGCCAACCACAGGCAATGTAATCCTCTTTTACAGAAAGTTGTTGATTGATATGTGCACTCTGCTTTCCTAATAAAAGAAAAGGTGCATCTTCATAGGCATAGGCAGCAAAAGCACCCGGGCAATCCAGAGCGGCCCAGATAAATTCTTCTTTGATAATTCCTTTTTCATCAGCTAATGATTCATAGGGATACCAAGGTGCTGCTACCATGTTATCCCTTCCAATTGCACCAGCAAAAATTCTTAAGCCCTCTCCTTGCTTTCGTTTCATGCTACATACAAAACAATCAATTTTTTCGCTCAGACTGATGCTCGGTGAATCCTTACTCGCTTCGACAGCTTCTTCAAAACTGGGCGCAGCAGGAATTTCAAAATCTGGGAATTTAATTTTGGTTGCTTTGGCAATCTGTTCTTCTCCAGACATCAACCACGACAGTTCATTTTCATTTTTTATTTTCAAATCCGTTTCTAGTGGTGGTGGTTTCAGCAACATCACTTCTGAGTCATGATGCAAATGTTTGGCAAACATGCCCGCCACATAACCACCATTACCTGATGTTGGCGGACCACGAAAAACTGTTTCAATACAGATACTACACATAAAAGCTACACATCCAGACTAAGCTGCCACAATTTCAATAAGGACTTCCATAGGTGTTACGCGATCACCTTTCTTTACATAGACCGCCTTAACCACGCCATCAATTGCTGACTGGATTTCATTTTCCATTTTCATGGCCTCAATCACAAGCACGCCTTGCCCTGCTTTTACGCTGTCACCTTCCTTCACCAACACATCCACCACATTACCTGGCATTGCTGTACTGACATGACCTGGCTCAGTAGCTTTCTTGCGTTTATCGCCACCACTTTCTCTGGAATAGGCATTCAAAGGTTCAAAAACACTTTCTTCCGGCATGCCATCAAGGGTGAGATAAATCTTGCGCTTTCCACTACCTGCATCACCTACACCGGTAATATTCACTTCATAGCTTTCGCCATGCACATCAACAATAAATTCCGTAGGCGCACTTTCACTGCCCACTGCCCTTCCCGCTTGTGATGGTGGCAACAACACTTCTGGTTTTAATGTTCCATCAGCACGTTGTTGCAAATATTCGCGACCAATATCGGGGAACATGGAAAAGGTAAGCACATCTTCTTCGCTTTTTGCCAAAGCTCCAATTTCCTTTCGTAATTTCTCTAGCTCTGGTGCAATGTGATCTGCTGGTCTTCCTTCAATGACACTTTCACTACCAATAGCTTTTTTCTGAATGATTTCATTCACAGGCGCTGGCGCTTGCCCATAACCACCTTGGAAATATCGTTTCACTTCATTAGTAATCACTTTATAACGTTCACCCGATAACACGTTATAAACAGCTTGCGTGCCAACAATCTGTGAACTCGGCGTTACCAGTGGCGGATAACCTAAATCCGCACGTACTCTTGGAATTTCATCAAACACATCACGAATCTTATCCAGTGCATTCTGTTCCTTTAACTGATTGGCAAGGTTAGACATCATGCCGCCAGGCACCTGATTGATTTGAACGGAAACATCTTCTCGCGTGAATTCACTTTCAAACTGGTGATACTTTTTACGAACTTCACGAAAATAATCAGCAATCTCACTCAGCAGTTCGAGATCAAGACCACTATCATGTTCTGTACCTTTTAATGAAGCCACCATGGATTCCGTTGCAGGGTGACTCGTGCCTCCCGCGAAAGCAGAAATGGCTGTATCAATACGATCAACACCCGCTTCAATAGCTTTTAACTGACACAAAGGTGCAAGCCCTGCCGTGGAATGACTGTGTAATACCAAAGGCAAATCCAGTTCACCTTTAATCGCTTTCACTAGTTCATAAGTTGCATAAGGTGTTAACAAACCCGCCATATCCTTAATGGCAATAGAATCTGCACCCATGTCACGAAGCGCTAATGCCTGCTTAACAAAAAGCTCAGGTGTATGAACAGGGCTAGTTGTATAACACAAAGTTCCCTGTGCATGCTTGCCTGTTTTATTGACAGCTTTCATGGCTGTTTCAAGATTTCTCAAATCATTCAGCGCATCAAAAACACGAAACACATCCATGCCGTTATCGGCAGCTTTCTGCACAAAAGCTTCAACCACATCATCGGCATAATGGCGATAACCTAGTAGATTCTGTCCACGTAATAACATCTGCAAAGGTGTATTTGGTAATGCAGCTTTTAATAAACGTAAACGTTCCCATGGATCTTCTTTCAGAAAACGCACGCAAGCATCAAAGGTTGCACCGCCCCATGCTTCCAAAGACCAGTAACCCACCTTATCCAGTTTTTCACAGATAGGTAACATATCTTCTGTTCGCATGCGCGTAGCAATTAAGGATTGATGTGCATCACGCAGGATTACATCAGTGATTTCAATTTTTCTGGAAGTACTCATGGAAAATTCCTACTTTTCTAAAAATTTCAACGCTTACAAACCAGCGTGTGCCGCTATCGCCGTAGCAATCGCCAACGCCACTTCTGTTGGATGTTTTTTATCTGAGTAACGTAATAACTCAGGATGATTGGGAACAAAACTGGTATTGAAATTCGCTGCACGAAAATCGGGATGATCAAGAATCTGTTTGTAATAGGTCGCTGTTGTTCGAATGCCATGCAAGCGCATGTCATCAAGTGCACGTTTACCTCGAGCTATTGCATCTTCCCAATTCAATGCCCACACAACCAACTTTAAACACATGGAGTCGTAATACGGTGGAATCTGATAACCCGTATAAATCGCCGTATCAACTCGCACACCTGGGCCACCTGGCGCGTAGTAATGACTTACGCGACCAAAACTGGGTAAAAAATCATTTTTGGGATCTTCTGCATTAATACGGAACTGCAAGGAAAAACCACGATAACTAATGTCTTCCTGTCGATAACTCAAAGGTAAACCCGACGCGACTCGCAGCTGTTCCCTAACAATATCAACACCAGTGATTTGTTCGGTGATGGTGTGCTCCACTTGAACACGGGTATTCATTTCCATGAAATACACTTCGTTACCCGTTAACAGAAATTCAACCGTGCCTGCATTTTCATAGCTCACCGCTTGCGCCGCTTTCACTGCCAATCCACCAATATAATTTCTCTGCTCAGGTGTAAGCTGTGGGCTTGGCGCAATTTCAATGAGTTTCTGATTTCTGCGTTGAATAGAACAATCGCGTTCGTAAAGGTGAATCACATTGCCCTGACCATCGGCAAGAATCTGAACCTCGATATGTCTTGGATCAACGATGCACTTTTCCATAAACACTTCGGCGCTACCGAAGGCTTTGGTCGCCTCACTAATCACTCGTGGATATTGCACCTTCAATTCTTCAGTTGTATCACAGCGTCGAATACCTCGACCGCCTCCTCCAGAGGTCGCCTTCAACATAATTGGGTATCCAATGTCTTCGGCAAGCGCTAAAGCCTCATCAAGGTTCTCAAGATTGCCTTCTGAACCGGGTGTAATGGGCACACCAGCCGCTCGCATACTGTCTCGCGCCTGGGTCTTGTCACCCATTTTGGTAATCACCTCAGAAGTCGGGCCAATAAAACGAATGCCCTGTTCTTCACACAAACGCGCAAAGTCGGCGTTTTCAGAGAGAAAACCATAACCAGGGTGGATGCCATCACAGCCTATCTGCTTTGCCAGACTCACGATTTTTCTTGGGTCGAGATAACCCTTAATCGGGTCTTCACCCAGTGAATGAGCTTCATCCGCACGTTTAACATGCAATCCATAACGATCAGGCTCGGTATAAATGGCAACCGAACGAATCCCCATTTCGGCACAGGCACGAATGATTCGAACGGCGATTTCACCACGATTGGCAATCAGGACTTTTTTCAGCATCTATATTTTCCGGGAAAGTTATCCAAGTAAGTTTTCCAGCTAGTTCTTTCAGCTAAGCAGCTCTCAATGAGTGAGAAACGAGCCTACCGACTTTATCTATAAAGTAAAAATTGATATTTTTTTGTTTATCCATAAGCTATAACTTATATAAATCATCGTTTTAGTACTTTTACACAGCAAATGCCCTTATCTGCTCAGCAATTAAGCAATCGACTCACCTTCAGGCAGCTTCAGGTGTTCCTGACTGTCTATCACATGAAAAGTTATAGCCGAGCAGGCGACATGCTGGGCTTAACCCAGCCCGCTGTGAGCAGCCAGATTCGTCAGTTAGAAAATGCATTAGGCATGCCAGTTTTTGAATATGCAGGTCGCAAGCTCTATTGCACTGCTGCAGGTGAGAAACTTGCTGACAGTGTTGAAGTAATTTTCAATGAAATCAGCCAGTTACAGAGCAGCTTAGCCTCTCAGGAAGGCAAGGTTGCTGGTGAACTCAAACTGGTTGCCGTTAACACAGCTCAATACGTAGTGCCCTATTTGCTGAGCGGCTTTCTTGAGGAGCACCCTAAGGTGGATGTGCAACTTCAAATCATGAACCGCTCCAGAACCCTGGAACAGATTGAAGAGACAGAAGATCAACTAGCCATTATGGGTATTGTTCCTGAAGACCGCCCACTGGTATCACTCCCCTTTCTGGATAATGAAATCATTCCAGTGGCTCCAAAAGGACACCCACTGCTTGAGCAGGAACAGGTGAAGGCCGATGCCTTTCTTTCCAGTGATTTACTTATCAGGGAACCAGGCTCTGGGAGTAGACTGGCTTTGGAAATTTTCTGTCAGCAACAACGTCTACCGCTACGACCCAAAATGGAATTAGGCTCTAGCGACTCCATCAAACATGCCGTGCTCGCAGGTCTTGGTGTTGCAGTGCTACCCAAACTCAGTTTGCTTGCTGAACTGCAATTAGCACAACTTCAGGAAGTGAAGGTAGAAGGTTTTCCACTCAGACGCTCCTGGTGTCTGGTTTATCCAAAACGGAAACAACCCACACCCACCATGAGCGCCTTTATGGATTATGTACGTGCGAATTTAAAAAGCATCGAAGCAAAGTTTACTTAACAAACAAGAGATAACTGATGGGTATGTCACAAATAAATATTCATGAAGATTTTCATATCGTTCCTTACGATAAAAACAGACACTCTCGAAGTGCGGCAGAAACCTTAGCGTCCAGTTTTTCACACGATCATTGGCCAATTTGGGATTACGCCTCTTTCAGACTCACTCAGGATCTTTGTAATTTAATGGCTAGTGTGTGTGATTTGAATTACGTGGTTGAAGAAAAAAACACAGGCAAGTGTTATGGCCAGATTTTCTGCATGGCACCTTCCACACCATGGATGTTCATACGTTCTATTCCCCTGATTTTAAAAATTGTATTGGTGTTCACTACTGGCATGTACTTTTTGAAAAAAACCGCATGGCAACACGTTTACTGTTTAAGAATGGCAATCCCCTTACTAAAGGCTCACCCTGTTAACAAACCTCACTTTGAAGTTTTTCTTTTTGCCATGCATCAGAAACTGCAAGGCAAAGGTTTAGGAAAAAAACTCATGGATAAAGCCATTCTGGAAATGGATTCACGAAAAGCAGAAAAAGTTATTCTATTAACTGACTCAACCATGAGCTGGCAGTTTTACGAAAAATATTCTTACAAACGCATCATCGAAGTGAATATGAAATCTGCTTACTGGATTGCAATGCAAAGTAAACAGGAATTTGGTTATATTTATGAACTGAATGTCCCAGAGAAAGCGAATGCAATAAATAGTAGCTCAATAATTTAATTGCACTGTAACAACGCTATCAATAATGATAACGACAGGAAATAGTAGTGAGTTCACTTATTTTATCTTCACGTGTGGAATGGACTTTTCAGATTAGGGCTTTTATTCTTCTTATACTCCAAACACTTTTCTGCAGTAAATTCATCATGAAAATCCCGGAGCATCCAGAATAAAATTATAAACTTGCTCGCTATATCATTGGCATCGGTCCTGCTTCTGGTTACCGGAATTGCTTTTGCAGAAAACGATAGCGAATTGATGAATGACTGGAAGCTGGTCAAGGAACGTAACGGTATCAAGATTTACGTGAAACACACAGACACCTCGTTACTTAAGACATTTAAAGGTGTTTCAGAGATGTCCCCTAAGGAACCATTTTCAGCAATAGCTGCGTTGCTTGATTTCGAAAATGACCATAAGGCCTTCCACTTTGTCAGCGACGTAGAATTACTCAAAAAGCTTGATGACCGGAATTATCTGGTTCGAGTCCACACACTCATGCCATGGCCAATTAAAAATCGCGAGGCAATCGCCAGAATCAACATTGAGCAGAATCCAGAAACGCTGGATGTATTAGCCCATATAGAAAACGAGAATGTAGATATGCCGGTTCTTCAGGGCTATATAAGAGTTCCTGAATTCAAAGGCATATTGGGAATAAAGCTGCTAGAGGAAGGTAAAATAGAAATGACCTACGAGTTTGTAATCGATCCAGGCGGTTACGTTCCAACTTGGTTGGTAGATATAGTCTTGAAAGATGTGCCTTATTACACTTTACAGAAACTAAAAGTTTTTATTGATAAACCAGAATACCAGGGAGTCAGATATGATTTCCTTACCTATCCACCAGAGAGCAAAGCAAAAACAGGCGAAGTTGGTAAGGAAATCCCTGAGCCCTGAGCCCTGAAAAACTTAAGTGCCTTCACCAGATATTTGGAAATTACAAGTAGGGAATGACACACTTTCAAAGTGCATGTTTAAGAACGTATTACGGAAGGCTATTGCACTTTATAATCCTCGTCTTTATTTGTCTGCCTATATTGCTTTAAGGAGAACACTGCATGGCTATTCCATCTCAATTCGACAAT
>JBECKS010000112.1:0-5844 GCA_040235395.1 Pseudomonadales bacterium
AAAAAGAGACTCAAATCAGCACATTAAACCAAGGTTAAATCCCTGTTTTTGAGCGAACTTGAAAGCAGATTCCAAACAGCGAAAATACCTTCATCATTTAACAATAGCCATTTCGTGCCCTTGTCCAGCCGGAAACGTAATGGTGTCAATCAAAGCATTGGTTTTCTGATCGATTACCCAAATAACAGGTTTTTGGCTACTGGAGACATATACCTTCCCGGTACCTGTTATCGTGTTCAGATGGTATGGAGAGGGATCTAAATTCAGTGTTTTTTTCTTTCCCGACTTTATATTTACTGCAAAAAATTTGTTCTCGGATTTGCTACTAACAAACAAAGTTTTTCCATCATCACTAATATCCAGTCCGTGTACATCTGTGGCAATCTCGTAGGTATTAATTACCTTACCACTATCAGTAGATACCGTAGATACAGTTCCACTCTCGGCATTGGCAACAAACAACTGCTTTTCATTGGGTGACAACACCAGGTGTTCCGGACTAGGACCCGAATCTAAAGTTTGTTTGACCTTCCAGCTTTTAAGATCGATTTTTACAATATTATTGGAGCCAACATTACTCACATACGCAGTATTTCCGTCTCGAGTAATCACCGCTGAATTTGGAATATTGCCAGTCTTAATCGTATGTATGACTTTGTTGGCTTTTAAATCCACCACATTAATATTGCCACGAAGTGGATGGGTTGAAATCACATAGCGACCATCGGGAGAAATTGCCAAATGATGACTCCATCCTGCAACAGGGATTGTAGACATAACATGGCCATGTTCAGGATGTATAAGATATAACTTGCTGTTAGGCGCATCCTGTTTTTCGCCTGGCTTGAGAGGCTCTTCATTCAAACTACCAGCTATCAGGTACTCTCCATTGGGGGTCGCTACCAAACCATGTGCATTTTCTACGCCAGGGTAAGTAGCTATAATTTTATCGGCAGCAGCATCAACAGCAATCACCGAATTACCCGACCCCAGAGGTACGTATACAAGCGGAGCAGCCATTGCCAGGTTAGTAAAAAAACAAAGTAACGCAAATATTATTATTTTCATTTTCATAAAAAGCCTCGTTAACCAAGTTAAGCGCCTTGCTCCCTTCAGGCTGGTCACTTTAGAAAGAATAGTAAATTTCTGATTTAGATAAGTCCATTTCATACCTGAATGAAAATTCAACTTTTTTGAACCATATCAAATGGTTTTACGAAAACTGATTTTTAAAGTACACCTGTTAATTTTATATTACATATCTTGCAATCTATTTGAAGATTGAACCATACGCATCGCTTCGTGTTCTTCTAGTGACTGAAGTTGAAGGAGCAGTTCTCGCACTGACTCTGTTTCTGCTTTTGAAACCAGGTATTTATATAGCTCGATTATATTTTTATGAACGTTCATCACTAAGGATATGATGTCAGGAATATCAAGATCTTTAAAAGGCTCCTCACATAATTCTGGAAAATCAAAAGGCTCCTTCTCAAAGTACTGAGTGACCCATGTGTTTAAGGTAGCAGTGTTAGCTGTATCGTCAAACCTGGCAATAACATGAGCAAGCTCCTTTTCATGGTCCGCCAGATAAGTCAGCAATAGCTCTGCTCTTTCACTTAAAGTTTTATCAGAACAGTGCCTGGCACATGTCGACAAATGTTCATGCTGACTTTGAGTCCATTTCAAAAGATCTCTTATCGTTTCAACTGGCATAACCCACCCTTATTAAATCAAAAGTTATTGTAACAACTAACTACCTGCCTTTTCTCCATCCGAGAAAACACCATTTCTGTACTGATGACGGATAAACAAAACTTCTACCACCAAAATAAACAACATCATTCCCCCTGCTATCAAAAGAACATTAGGGTCAGATAATAGTTTTCGATAACAAAATGCCAAAAGCACCACAAGGTCCAGGATGATAGCCAGCGATACAATCCCGCCATTAGCGTTGACCTGTGTTTTAAGATGTTTTAACACCCCCCAATGAATCGCGATATCCATGATTAAATAAAAAATAATGCCCAATGCCGCAATTCTGGTTAAATCAAAGAAAACGGTAATAATAATGCCAACGACCACCGTATACACCAGCGTGTGGCGTTGAATGGTTCCAGGCATGCCAAAATGACTGTGAGGTACCAGTCCCATCGTCGTTAACATGGCAAGCATACGAGACACTGCAAAAATACTTGCTATGATGCCGGAAAGCGTGGCGATTATTGCCAGCAAAACAGTAAACCATAATCCCACACCACCCAGTGCAGGGCGCGCAGCCTCTGCTAGCGAAAAGTTCTTTGCCTCAATGATTTTTTCCAGAGAAAGATTACCGGCCACTGCCAAAGCCACTAGAAAATAAACAATCACACAAATGGCTATGGATATGATAATTGCACGACCGATATTGCGTTTTGGATCCACCACTTCTGAGCCACTATTAGTAATCGTTGTAAAGCCTTTAAAAGCCAGGATGCCTAGTCCCGTTGCAGCCAGAAAGCCATCCCAGGAGGTGCCTTGAGTGTTTAATGGTATACGCTCGATTGAAAAATCTGACAGCCAAAGACCTGCGATAGCGAAAACTGCAATGCCAAGAATCTTGGTATATGAAAGCATACTGGCGACTTTGCCGATAACCAGGTTGCCTGTCAGGTTGATGGTAAAAGCAAACAGCAATAATCCCGTTCCTAACAACGGTACCCAGAAATCAGGGTTCGTTACTTCAGTTAACTGAAGTGAGTAGCTTGCAAAGGTACGTGCTAAAAAACTTTCGGCAATCACCATGGAGAAATACATCAATAAAGCGTGGAAAGCTGTGGTTGCAGTATTTCCATAGGCTTTATGAAGATACATGCCTATTCCACCTGCTGAGGGCCAGGTGTTTGATATTTTTACATAGGAATAAGCGCTAAAGGTCACCACCACCGTGGCTGCAATAAATGCCAAGGGAAACAATCCACCACTAAGCTCCGCCATCTGCCCTGTTAATGCGAAAATGCCAGCGCCAATCATGACGCTAGTGCCTAATGCAACTGTTCCAAATAGTGAAAGGCTACCGACCTCGTAATGATCCTGACGAGATTTATCCATACCGGCGCCACCTACATGATGGTGATGAGTTTCATTCAAAATAATCCTCCTGAATTTAATATGCTCAAAGCATTGCTTCTCAATTACAGAGCGATAATTTGAATACCCTCTGGAATTAAAAAGGATTAAGCCAGCTTATACTGATATACAGATGTGCTCAAAAATCAATCAAGTTGTTTGTTGTAAAGCGTTGCGATTAGCCATCCTGTAAAACCAGCCACAAGCGTCCAGGCAACAAGACCTATCAATAAGCCACCAAAACCCATATGCCATTGCATGCCTTGCCAATCTGTATGAGACATGTGTCCACTCATATTCATCATACCTACTGGCATAGAAAATACAAAAAGGCTACAGATAACCCAAATAATGGCAAAAGCTCCGCCAGCAGCAATACCGAATTTAGTTGCATCGAGTTTCATAGATATTCTCCTTTGATTTACTTTTTATGTGTGAACAACCTTCCCTGGTTTTTTATCCTTTAATTTACTTTAATTAATTCAACAGAATTATTTTTCCTGTGCTTGATGCATTTTCATTTGTTCATTCATCATGTTCATCATTTGCATATTTTCCTGCATCATCTCCATGCGTTGATTCATCATGTTTTGTAGCTGATTCATGTCCATGTGTTTATTATTGTCTGGATTCATAAACATCATGTGTGCACTTTCGGAAAGTTGTTCCATGTGTTCCTGCATGAGCTTCTGGCGTTTTTTGGGATCTTTTTCCTTTTGAATTTGATTCATCAGGCTCTGCATTTCATTCATCTGTTCATGCATGCTCATCATCTGGTCATGATTCATCATTCCCATCATGCCATCACCCATCATTCCTCCTCCCATCATAGAGCCATTCATCGTTCCGCCGCCCATATTAGACATTCCCATATTGGACGAATTCATATGCGATGAACCCATACCTCCATTTTGTGGACCGGCCCAAACTGGCAAAGACAAAACGGCAGATACCACACATACAGTTAATATTTTTTTCATGACTTTCTCCTGTTTTAAGTTAACTATTTTTTCAATTTTCTCTTTTAACAAGTGCTTGAGTTTTTACTAGCTTAATCTCGCCAGACTTGTGCATTGTGATATAAATCAAGCAAAAAGCATTAAGCCCTATAACTAAAACCAGATATGAACGCCCGCTACAACACTTGTATTGCTTGTGTCACCACCTGCCGCTTGCACAAAATCTTTCGTTTTACCGTAGGTGTTCTGGCTAACAAGACCAATATAGGGAGCAAACTCTCTGCTAATCTCGTACTTGATTCTTAAGCTCGGCTCCAAAATGGAAAGCCCTGAGCCTGCAGCCGTGTCCTTATCATTATAGGCATTAAAATCCATTTTCACTTCCGGGGTGATGACCCATTTCTGGGTGAGCATGAGTTCCCTCATTAAATCAAGCCGTAAGGCAGTATGATTATCTTTCCCAATAAAAAACGAAATTTCATTATCAATGAAATAAGGCGCTGTACCCATTAAACCCAACTGAAGCCAGGATTGTGCAGGCTCTGGTTTCAGGTCTCGTCTAATACCGGCATTAATATCCCAGAATGGGAACATGGCATGGCTGAACAGGAGATAGACTTCTGAAGATTCTATTTCTCCATTGGTTCGCTCTCCTTCAGTTTTAAACCACACTTTATTGATATCGTGACCAACAAACATTCTGGCATCCCAAATGCTTGTCTTATTATCATGGTTTTTTGCGACTTCTAACTTGTCGAAAATCACCTTGGTAAGAAGTGGATCATCATTTCCCGAAGCCAATGTCAGCGATGGAAGAAAGAAAACTGCAATCATTACGAATATTTTTCTTAACATGGTCATTCCTCCTTAACTCACCCTGACTTCACGAAACATGCCTGACATGTGGTAGAGCAAATGGCAGTGGTAGGCCCATCGTCCTATGGCATCGGCTGTTACCAGGTAGGAAATGCGCGCACCGGGTTGGACAAGTATTGTGTGTTTTCTGGGAATGTAATCCGGGTCTCCTGTTTCCAGTTCGCTCCACATGCCATGCAAATGAATGGGGTGATTCATCATGGTATCGTTTACCAGGGTAATCCTGACTCTTTCCCCATAACGAAGTGCCAGTGGTTCAGCATCGGCGAACTTGATGCCATTCATCGACCACATATAGCGGCTCATATTGCCGGTAAGATGCAACTGGATTTCCCTGCCTGGCTGTCTGGTATCAATAGTCTTGTAACGATTTTTTAAATCAGCATAAGTGAGTACTTTTCTACCATAGCGTTTATGGTGATCCCTTAGCCCTATGCCCGGATCATCAAGCTGATTCCAGGGTGAGCTAGCTCTCATGTCCACATTAGGTCCGTACTCAGTACTTGCATGCGTGATTTTTGAAGACGAACCAAATCCTGCGCGACCTGAACCGCTCTTGTTCATCTCTGGGTTCATGGCTTGCATTGAGTGATTGCCATTTTTCATGGTGCTCACGTTATGGCTGTTACCTTGCATGCTCATGCCATCCATGTTGCGCATACCACTCATGCTGACCATATTCATTCCCATATCTTTATGGGTCAGGATTGGCGCGGGATCCATGTCAGGAACCGAAGCTTGTAAAGAGGCATCGCTTGTTAATGTTCCTCTTGCATAGCCGCTACGATCAATTGCCTGGGCGAACAGGGTGTAGGCAGAATCACTGTCTGGTTTCACAATCACGTCATAGGTTTCTGCAACGCCAATTCTGAATTCATCAACACTCACGGGTTCTATTTCC
>JBECKS010000127.1:0-9303 GCA_040235395.1 Pseudomonadales bacterium
GGTCGATTGTTAACAGCAATCCTTTTTTCTGCCCTGATAAAAAACTTGTTCCAGAGTTACAGAAACTGATTGATAAACTTCGCAAGGAAGGAAGCTCTATTGGTGCGCAGGTGAATGTGCTTGTTAACAACATGCCGATGGGTTTGGGAGAACCTGTGTTTGATCGTCTTGATGCAGATTTAGCAAAAGCATTGATGAGTATTAATGCGGTAAAAGGTGTGAGTGTAGGTGACGGTTTTGATGTGGTTAAGCAGCGTGGTGAGCAACACCGTGATGAAATCACTCAAAAAGGTTTCAAAAGTAATCATGCTGGCGGCATTCTTGGTGGAATCTCCAGTGGTCAGGATTTACGTTTAAGCATGGCTTTAAAGCCAACCTCTTCAATCATGATTCCTGGTAAAACGCTGAATGAAGAAGGTGAGGCTATTGAGTTGGTCACCAAGGGTAGACATGACCCGTGCGTTGGTGTGCGATCAGCACCTATTGCTGAAGCAATGGTAGCGCTTGTCTTGATGGATCATCTGCTCCGTCATCGTGCGCAGAATTTTGAAAGTCTTTTGTAATTCATGAAAAAATATTCCATTCCAGTTTCTGAAAGCCTTTCACTGCCTTGTATTGAATGGAAAAGCCAGCAGGAAAAATCAAAAGGCAAGATTGTTTTTTTGCATGGATTCACTAATCACGCTGGTAATTATGCCTATATGGGTGAGTGGTACTCTCAACAGGGTTATGACTTTCTTGCTTACGATCATCGTGATCATGGTTCTAGTCCACTTCGCAATCAACCGTGTTCACTTGATGATATGGTAAGCGATGCGCGAGCCATTATTCAGTATGCTTATCAGGATGCCGGCAATCAGAAAGTTTTACTCATGGGTTCAAGCATGGGCGGGGCCTTAAGCATTCTTGCAAGTCAGGGTGACACACAGGAAAAACTTTCGGGGCTCGTTTTGTGGGCACCTCAAGTAGTAGCGACATCAAGACGCGGCAGGGTTTTCAATGCCTTGAATGTTATTAATAAATGGATTCCCCATTTTAAATTACCCACCAAAAATATTGCAGTCAGTAACTTGCCCAATCAATGTAATGACAAAGCGCTTACTGATCGTATTGCCTCCGATTCTTTAATGCTCAGAAATCCAAGTATTAATTTATTTCATCGTGTGCTTTCAATGGGCGATTTGGCATCCAAAGGAGAGTTCAAGAAAGGATTCAAAGTGCTGATGCTTTTTGGTGGTTTAGATACCTTGATTTACAAGCATGATATCAAGATGTTTGTTAAACGGGTTGATGAGAGTGAAGCAGACATTCTTTATCACTTCTATCCTGATAATCGCCATATGCTCTGGGGTGAGCTGAACAGAGAAGAGATTTATCAGGACACTCTGGATTGGTTTGAGAAATAGAATACGCTTTTAGTTTTTATTCTTTAATTTCAATTTTTTTATTCGACAGCATCATCAATGCCGGTGCGAGAAGGAAAGTACCTGCAAGCGCTAGTGCAATACACATAGCGGTCATCAAACCAAAAGCAATCATGTTTTTCATCTGGCTTTGCGTGTAAATAAAGAAGCCTGCGCTTAGTACGACTGAAGTAATCAGCATAGCCCTGCCTGAAGACAGCAAGGTATGTTCAATTGCATAAACAGGATCACCTGTTTTGGCATAAAGTCGTCTGAATCCGTGCATGAAATGCACGTTGTCATCAACGGTTAAACCAATCGCGATGGAACCAACGAGCATGGTGAGCATGTCTAGTGGCATGTTAGCTAGTGAGAAGAAAGCCAATACAATGGAAATAGGCAAGAGCGAAGGAAACATGCTGATGAGTCCGAGCTTTACGCTTCCAATCAAGAGCACCATCATGACTGTAATGACAATGGCGGCAAGTCCGTAAGATTCAGCCGTTGAATAAAGCATTTTTGCAAAAGTAGTTCCTAAAATTGGTGTTACGCCGGTTTCAACTATTTCAACGCTATAGTCGCCAAGCTCCTGATTGAAATACTCTTCCACTTTCTCCATGAGTGGCATCATATCCAGTGCATCTGCCCATGGCAGAAAAATGGTAACCCGTGCTCTACGATATTCCTTATCAATCATGTTAAAGAGGTCTTCAGGTTTATCGAGTTCGATGAGGAAAAGTTCCTGACTGATGAGTTCTGATGAGTCTGGGATTAAATAATGTGCTTCATCATTGTCGTGAAGTGCTCGATTACTTTCCTTAACGATATCGGCAATGGAAAGTACCTTAGCTATTCTATAGTCTTCTGTTTCCCACTGACTGACGTTGTTAACAACATGTTCCAGTTTTTTCATAAATTCAGCGTTGGTGATGCCGCGATCCTTTCCTGTATCAATCATCATTTCAATCGCCAGGCTACCGCCCATTCTACTTTCCTGAGTCTGCAAGGCGGCGAGGGCAGGAGAGTCATCAGGCAACCATTTTAATGGCCAGTGACTAAACTCAACCTTGCTCGCTACGGCTGTTGAAATAACAAACAAGATGCTAGCGACAGCAACAATGATTTTGGGATAGGAAGTAGAAAATTTTACACACCAGGCCAGAAAAGATTGCAGACGAGAACCTTCCTGCGTGTAATCATGATTTTTTCGTTTGAATGGTACTAAACAGATTAAACAAGGCAGTGTAAAAAGAGTTAGTACAAAAGCAATAATGGAGCCCAATGCGCCAAAAAAACCTAAAGCTGAGACGGGTGTTAAATCTGATGTGGCGAAGGAAGCCAGGCCTGCAGCAGTGGTCACGCTGGTGAAGAAAATAGCGAGACCTGTGTGTTCGAGTGATTTTACAAGTGCTTCAACCTTTTCATCGCCTTCATCATAATGTCGATAGAAAATAGAAAGCAGGTGGATGCTGTCGCCAACACAAACGGCTAACAAAAAGGATGGCAGGATGGATGTGCTTACCTGTAAAGGTGTATCCATAATCGCCATGAAACTGATAGTGGCAATGACACCTAGCATCATCACAATCAAAGGCATAATGACACCTGATGCACGTTTGAAAATGATGGCGAGCAGAGTGCCAATCACCAGAATGGCAAGTGCAGTAAAGACACTAAAGTCTCTTTCAATAATGGTTCCAATCATGATGGAAATGGGAACGGAACCAGCTACCTGAATTTTGTCTGCAAGTACGCCTTCGTAACGCTTTGAAATTTCATAAACTTTCTCAAGTGCCTGAGCAAGGTCTACATCTTCAAGATATTCGCGTTGTACATTGCCATCTTTATCTGTTTCGAATTTGAATGCTGCTAGCTGCACTGCAACAGTTAGATAATGCCCGTCTTCTGAAATCAGGAAATTTCGATAGTTAGGGCTGTTAAAAGCGTAGTCTTTCAGGCTTTGAAGTTCTTCAGGATCTGTTGGAAGGACTTCAGGTAAGAGATCCTCAATATAGAGGGTGTCATCTGCGCCAATGGTGCGACGCGCATTGGTTAATGAATCGATACGTCTGATGTAGGGAACTTCAGCTTCCAGTTCCTGATGAAACTTTCGTAATGTATCAATAAATTCCTGATTGAAGACATCGTCGACTTCAAAGCCAATCATGAGGACTTCATCACGACCGAAGATACTCTTAAATTCATCATACTTCTGGATTTCGATGGCGCCTTTCTCAAGGAAGCCCTCAATGCTGGCGTCTTTCCTGATATGAATCAGTTGTGAGCCGATGGCGGCAATAACAAGTAGATAGCCTGCAAACCACAGCAATGGATGTCGAGCAATCATCCTGCCTAGTTCACCAAAACCACTTTCAATCGCTTGTTTCCAGTTGCTGCTACTTGTTGTCAAATGGCTGTTATCTCAATAAGAACCGTAGCAGCATTCTAGCCGTTTACATTTTGAATAAAAGTGTCCATTTGGATGAGGGACGCCTCTAGCCTTGGAAAATTGAATTCCAGTTCTGCTACTTTTCAGATTCAAGAATCTCAATCAATGCACGGGCGGCATTCGATAAGCTGCGTTCGGCGTGATAGATACAGCCAAGGTTCCTGTGGATATCAATATCCTTAATGGGGAGTATTTTTAAATCGTTTTCAATCATGGTTTCTGGCAGCGCACTCCAACCCATGCCAATACTTACCATCATACGAATGGTTTCTATGTAGTTGGTATTCATGGCAATGCTGATGGGAATGTTCCGCTTGCGAAATGTTTCTTCCACAATGCTTCGCGTGAAAGTTTTCTCACTAGGCAAGATAGCTTTGAATTGAGATAGGTCTTCTATGTTTAGATTCTTCTTTCTTGCAAGCGGGTGATCTTTTGCTGCCACAATATGAAGTCGGTCATCCCATATTTTGATGGCACGAAGGTTGTTCTTACCGCCTTTGGGAATGGTAACCACAGCCAGTTCCAGCTCTCCTTTTAACACATCATCGTAAGCCTGCTCTGAATCAACGAAGCTGATGTCGAGGTTGACGTCAGGATATTCTTTTGAAAAGTGTTTGAGCACAGGCGGAAGTCTTCGCAACCCAACATGATGGCTAGCACCAATCATGAGGTTTCCAGTGACGTGGCTATCAAGATTCGACATGGCGCGTTTTATATCTTCCACTTCAAGCAGCAAGGTCTCTGCTCTGGGCAAGAGATTTCGACCTTGTTCAGTGAGACTGACTTTATGCCCGATGCGGTCGAGTAAGCGGGTATCGAGCTGGCTTTCCAGCTGGGCAATACGTTTGCTGATAGCTGGCTGACTTAAGAAAAGTTTTTCGGCTGCAAGTGAAAAGGAGCCAAGTTTGGCAACCGTCACAAAAGTCTTGAGTTCATTTATTTCCACTGGATTTCCTCTCTTGGTAAAAGCCAATTCTCTAAACCAAGTTATCATTACTAAAAGTAATCGTAAATATAAAAATATAAAATTGGAGTTATTATGATTCTCGGCATAGCATGCAAGTGTTTAAAACTTCCTAGATGGAGAAGATACATGGCAGGGCAAACCTTATACGACAAGTTATGGCAGGCGCACTTGGTGAAGGAGCGTGAAGATGGAACGGCATTGATTTATATCGATCGACATCTATTGCATGAAGTGACTTCTCCTCAAGCCTTTGAAGGTTTGAAGTTAGCAGGGCGTAAGCCCTGGCGCATCGATGCCAATATCGCCACGCCCGATCACAACGTTCCGACGGTAAACCAGAAAGCCGGCGTGGATGCGATTGCTGATGAAACCTCACGTATTCAGGTCAAGACCCTGGATGCTAATTGCGAGGAATATGGCATTCTCGAATTCAAGATGAATGATGTGCGTCAGGGCATAGTGCATGTGATTGGCCCTGAACAAGGCGCGACTTTACCAGGCATGACGATAGTTTGTGGTGATTCCCATACAGCCACTCACGGAGCATTCGGTGCCTTGGCTCACGGCATAGGGACTTCAGAGGTTGAGCACGTATTGGCAACCCAATGTTTGATTCAGCGAAAAATGAAAAACATGTTGGTGCGTGTCGATGGCAAGTTGGGCAGAGGTGTTGGGGCGAAAGATATCATCCTTGCCATCATCGGTAAGATTGGCACTGCTGGTGGCACCGGCCACACCATCGAGTTTGCTGGCGAAGCTATTCGTTCATTAAGCATGGAAGGGCGAATGACTTTGTGCAACATGGCTATAGAGGCAGGTGCTCGTGCGGGCATGGTTGGGGTTGATGAAACGACGATCAACTATTTAAAAGATCGCCCTTATTCACCTAAAGGCGAGCAATGGCAGCAGGCTGTGGAAAGCTGGAAAAATCTTCACAGTGATGCGGATGCGGTTTTTGATAAAACCGTTGTGCTTAATGCGGTCGATATTAAACCGCAAGTGAGTTGGGGTACCTCGCCAGAAATGGTTGCGCCAGTTGATGGTTATGTCCCTTTAGTAGGAGACGAGCCCGATGCCGTGAAGCGAGAGGGTATTGAAAGAGCATGTCAGTACATGGGTTTTGAACCCGGTAAGAAAATAACTGATATCTATTTAGACAAGATATTTATTGGTTCTTGCACGAATTCGCGCATTGAAGATTTGCGTGAAGCCGCTGAAGTATTAAAAGGAAGAAAAATCGCTAGCAATATT
This sequence comes from Pseudomonadales bacterium, assembly GCA_040235395.1. Taxonomy (GTDB): domain Bacteria; phylum Pseudomonadota; class Gammaproteobacteria; order Pseudomonadales; family JBECKS01; genus JBECKS01. Next base: position 6,071 of record JBECKS010000127.1, read on the forward strand.
AAATTGGCCATGGTGGTTCCAGGTTCGGGTCTTGTCCGTAAGCAAGCGGAAGAAGAAGGTCTGGATAAAGTTTTTCTTGCATCAGGTTTTGAATGGCGTGAGCCAGGTTGTTCTATGTGTCTTGCTATGAACGATGACAAGTTGGGAGAGGGTGAGCATTGTGCTTCAACTTCAAACCGAAACTTTGAAGGTAGGCAGGGTTATGGGGGGCGTACCCATTTGGTGAGTCCTGCCATGGCTGCAGCGGCTGCAGTAAAAGGTCACTTTGTGGATGTGAATGAATTGATGGCGGAGGTTTAAGTGATGGAAAAGTTTATAAAACAGAAATTATTGGTTGCGCCTTTGGATAGAGCCAATGTTGATACCGACATGATTATTCCCAAGCAATTCCTTAAATCCATTAAGCGCACTGGTTTTGGTGTCAATCTTTTTGATGAGTGGCGATATCTGGATCATGGGGAGCCCGGTCAGGATTGCAGTAAGAGACCTCTTAATCCTGAGTTTGTATTGAACCAATCTCGTTATCAGGGTGCTGGCGTATTAATCGCCAGACAGAATTTTGGTTGTGGTTCGAGTCGTGAACATGCGCCATGGGCTTTGCAGGAATATGGTTTTAAGGCCGTAGTGGCACCGAGCTTTGCCGATATTTTTTACAACAACTGTTTCAAGATTGGTTTGTTGCCCATTGTGCTTACACCAGAAGAGATGGACAAACTGTTTAGTTTGGTCGAAGCAGAAGAAGGATATTCAGTGGAAATTGATTTGGAGAGCCAAAGTCTTTACGATGCCGCCGGCAATCGCTTCAGCTTTGAAATTGATTCCTTTAGAAAGCACTGCCTGTTGAATGGCTTGGATGATATTGGCTTAACATTGGAAGATAGTGCGGCTATTTCGGCTTTCGAGCAAAAGCAGAGACAGGAAAGTCCTTGGTTGTATGACGTGCTTAAATAAAAAGTTTTAATTAAAAAAAGAAAAACGGTTTGGAAAAATAGTATGAAAAAAATTCTTACACTACCTGGTGATGGTATTGGTCCTGAAATCATGGCAGAAGCAGTTGCTGTGCTTAACAGAATGATTGAACTCGACAATCTTGAATTAAGTATTGAAGAAGCTTTAGTAGGTGGCTGTGCCTATGATGCACATGGACATCCATTACCAGAAGAGACTCTTGAGAAAGCTAAAGCTGCCGATGCCATTCTTTTAGGTGCAGTGGGAGGTCCTAAGTGGGAGAGTCTGGATATTTCTGTCAGACCAGAAAAGGGTTTGCTAGGTATTCGTTCTGAGCTAGAACTTTTTGCTAACTTGCGACCTGCACTTCTCTATCCACAATTGGCAGAGGCATCCAGTTTGAAAAACGAAGTGGTTGCGGGTCTGGATTTGATCATTGTTCGTGAATTAACAGGCGGTATTTATTTTGGACAGCCTCGTGGAATTCGCACCAATGAAAACGGTGAGAGAGAAGGTTTCAACACTTATGTTTATTGCGAATCTGAAATCAAACGTATCGGCAAAGTAGCATTTGAAGCAGCACAAAAAAGACAGAAACGCTTGTGCTCTGTGGATAAAGCGAATGTTCTGGAAGTAACAGAATTGTGGCGCGAAGTGATGCAGGAGCTTTCCAAAGACTATCCCGATGTCGAATTAACACACATGTATGTCGATAACGCTGCCATGCAGTTGATTCGTTCCCCAAAGCAGTTTGATGTGGTGGTAACCGGTAATATGTTTGGCGATATTCTTTCCGATGCTGCCGCTATGTTAACTGGTTCAATTGGTATGCTGCCTTCTGCATCATTGAATAAGAATAACAAGGGCATGTATGAACCTTGTCATGGTTCTGCACCAGATATAGCAGGGCAGGGCGTTGCCAACCCTCTGGCAACTATTTTGTCAGCGGCGATGATGCTGAAATATACATTTGGTGAAAGTCAATCAGCCCAGTTGATTGAAGATGCAGTTATTCGTGTTTTGGAAAAGGGTTTTCGTACAGCTGATATTTATTCAGCGGGCTTGAGAAAAGTAAATACCCGTGAAATGGGTCAAGCGGTTCTGGATGAGCTGGTTCGTTAAACTTTTCTGTTAATTTATTTTAATTTTTAGGTAAAGCTTTATGTCAAAAACATATGACGTAGCAGTGGTGGGTGCAACCGGTGCTGTAGGTGAAACAATGATTTCTATTCTGGAGGAAAGAAATTTTCCAGTTGGCACACTGTACCCTTTGGCGAGTGAGCGATCGGTAGGAAAAATTGTTCAGTTCAAAGGGAAGTCTGTGCGTGTACAGAATCTTGATGAGTTTGATTTTTCCAAAGCGCAGATTGGCCTCTTTTCTGCTGGCGGTAGTATTTCAGAAAAGTATGCGCCTATCGCAGGTAAAGCAGGTTGTGTAGTCATTGATAACACATCGCACTTTCGTTATCAGGAAGATATTCCTCTGGTTGTTCCTGAAGTAAATCCTGATGACATCGCCAGATATAAAACTCACAACATCATTGCTAATCCAAACTGTTCAACTATTCAGATGCTTGTTGCCTTGAAGCCTATTTACGACAAAGTGGGTATCTCGAGAATTAACGTTGCAACTTATCAAGCGGTTTCGGGAACTGGCAAAGAAGCTATTGAAGAACTTGCTGCACAAACAGCGGCACTTCTGAATATGAAACCGATTGAAGCAAAAGTTTATCCAAAGCAGATTGCTTTTAATGTGTTGCCTCACATCGATGTGTTTCAGGATAACGGTTACACCAAAGAAGAAATGAAAATGGTTTGGGAAACCAAAAAGATTTTTAACGATGAAAGTCTTCTTGTGAATCCAACTTGTGTTCGTGTGCCGGTTTTTTATGGTCATTCTGAAGCAGTGCATATCGAATGTAAGGAAAACATTCGTTCAGAAGAAGTGCGAGAACTTCTGATGAAGGCTGAGGGGGTGGTTGTTCTTGATGAGCGAGCTGATGGTGGTTATGCAACGGCGGTAACTGAGTCGGCGGGCAAGGATCCGGTATTTGTCAGTCGAATCAGAGACGATATTTCCCATCCCAATGGCATAAATCTGTGGATTGTGTCTGATAACGTACGGAAAGGCGCTGCCTTAAATAGTGTTCAGATTGCGGAAAAGTTGATAAAACTCTATTTATAATGGATACTTAGCGCAACAACGTCAGGCATTTTCTAGGAAGTTGGTCTATATTCTTGGATTCACTACCAATAAGAACGGCCCTGATTTAGTTTTTTTGCAA
>JBECKS010000162.1:0-8873 GCA_040235395.1 Pseudomonadales bacterium
TAGATAAAGCTGGTGCTGAAGTGGGTGGAATGCGTAATAACGATCCCACGAATACCAATATTGCCTGTCCTCAATGCGGTCGCCCTATGCAAATCAGAACGGGCAGCACAGGCGTGTTCCTGGGTTGTTCTGGATATTCACTGCCGCCTAAAGAACGTTGCAAGAGTACCTTGAACCTTGTGCCTGGTGATGAGGTCATTGATGTAGAAGATGAAGAACAGGCAGAAATTGCCGAAGTAAATCTGCTTCGAAAAAAACATCGTTGCCCGAAATGCGAAACGGCAATGGAAAGTTATCTCATTGACGAAAAGCGAAAGCTTCACATCTGCGGTAATAACCCTGATTGTGATGGGTACGAAGTGGAGCAGGGTGAGTTCAAGATCAAGGGTTATGATGGCCCCATCGTTGAGTGCGATAAGTGTGGCCATGATATGCAGCTTAAGACAGGTCGTTTTGGCAAATACATGGGTTGCACCAACGAAAACTGTAAGAACACCAGAAAGTTATTGCGCAATGGTGAAGTAGCACCACCGAAGGTTGATCCTATCGACATGCCTCATCTAAAGTGCCAGAAAACTGATGATCACTACGTGTTGAGAGATGGCGCAGCGGGTATTTTCCTGGCGGCAAGCCAGTTTCCCAAACATCGAGAAACAAGAGCACCACTGGTTGCAGAATTGCATGAAGTGAAAGACAAACTTGATGAAAAGTATCGCTATCTGGCAGATGCACCTCTGGCAGACCCTGACGGTATTCCTGCTCAGGTGCGTTTCAGCCGTAAGAATAAGGAGCAGTATGTGATGTCGGAAGTGGATGGAAAAGCCACTGGCTGGCAGGCTCATTTTGATGGTGGTAAATGGAAGGAAAGTGCCTCCACAAAGTCTGCCAAGGCGCCTGCAAAAAAATCCACGTCTAAGAAAGCAGCGAAATCCCCAAGCAAGAAGGCTGCGGCCAAGAAAAGCCCTACAAAGAAAAAGAAATAATCCTCACTTTCAAGACCTGTGCTCAGTTGTCTGTGCACAGGTCTTTAGTCCTTGCCAGAAATACTGTTATACTGTTTTAAACGCTTATTTGAAACAGCATGATTTTTCAATAAAATCAAATAGTTATGACGCAAATCTCGACAGTAGATAGCATCCTTGACGCTGCAGAAACCCTGTTTGCTGAGAAGGGTTTTGCTGAAACTTCCCTCAGGAATATCACCAGTGAAGCCGGTGTTAACCTCGCGGCGGTGAACTATCACTTTGGCTCCAAAGAGAAGCTTATTCAGGCGGTGTTTGCTCGTTTTCTTGATCCTTTTAGCGAACATCTGAATACCCAATTACTGGAACGTTTCACTGATGATGAGGTTCAGCCCGACATCAAAGAGTTGCTTGAGCTATTTGCTTATACCGTTTATGCCATGCGTATGGAACGCCTGAAAACCAAGGACCAAACATTTGTGCGTCTGATTGGTTTAGCCTTCAATCAGGGAGAAGGGCATATGCTGAAATTCATTCGTGAGAAATACGGTGATGTATTCAAGCGCTATATGGGTTTGTATCGTCGAGCTTGTCCTAATGTGCCTGACGAAGAATTATTCTGGCGAATTCATTTTGCTTTAGGTGCTGCAATGTTTTCTCTTTCCGGTTTTGAAATCCTGGCACGCATTGCACCTCAGGAAACCCTGTCTGAACCGCCGAGTATCATTACTGTTTACAAATACATTATTCCTTTTCTGGTGGCAGGCATGTCAGCAGATTCACAGACATAACTGAAAAGGAGTTCACATGATTGAAAGAATAGTTTCCTGGGTAAATGATTTTGGTCTGGACCATGCGTGGGTCTATTCCGCATTTATCGTTATCTTTCTTACCTTGTTGGCTAATTATATTGCACGCATTGTGTTGTTAAGAATTGAAAAAAAATTAATGGAAACGCCTAACCCCTGGGATGATGCATTAATTGTTTCCTTACGTTCGCCATTAACCTTGGCTATCTGGGTAATCGGGTTTTTCTATGTATTCCAGTTTGTAGAAAAAGAAACCCAGTCAGGATTTTTCACGCATATTGAAGATTTAACACAAATCATCATTATCTTCCTGTTAGGTAGATTTCTTTTTGTTTTCAGCCAGCAAGTAGAAAAAAATCTTTTAAATCCTTCTGACCCAGAAAAAAAAGCGGATGAAACAACAGTTTCTGTTATTGGTCGTTTAGCCAGAATTTCTATCATCATCACCATGGGTCTGATCATTATGCAGGCCTTGGGTTATAGTATTTCAGGTGTGTTGGCCTTTGGTGGTGTGGGTGGTATTGCTGTTGGTTTGGCAGCGAAGGAAATGCTGTCTAACTTTTTTGGTGCTTTCATGATTTTTCTTGATAAGCCTTTTGGGATTGGCGACTGGATTCGTTCTCCTGATAAGGATATCGAAGGTACCGTTGAAGCAATCGGTTGGCGTGTTACCAAGATTCGTCGTTTTGACAAACGTGCCCTTTATGTACCGAATGCCGCCTTCACCAGTATATCCGTTGAAAATCCTTCACGCATGACTCATCGTCGTATCCATGAAACCATTGGTATTCGTTACAGTGATATTAATTGCATGAAAGCTATTGTTGATGATGTAAAAGCCATGCTGCAATCCCATGATGAAATTGATAGCACGCAAACATTGATTGTAAATTTTAATGCCTTTTCTTCTTCTTCAGTGGATTTTTTCATTTACACCTTCACGAAAACTACCAACTGGGTGCATTTTCATGAAGTAAAACAGGATGTCTTGCTTAAAGTGGCAGATATCATTGAGCGACACGGTGCAGAAATTGCCTTTCCTACATCTACAGTTCATTTATTCAGGGAGCAGCTTGAAAATGCTGTACCTGAAGCATGATTAAAGCACCTGATGCAATAAGCAACATACCTGCGCAAGCAGAGCTGCTGTTTTCATCTGAACAGATTGAAACAGGAATAAAGGAGCTTGCAGAAAAACTTTCGAACGAGTTAAGCGAGAAGAATCCTGTGTTCATTGTGTTGATGAATGGCGCTTTGATGTTTGGCGCCCATCTTCTGAAGTATTTGAACTTTCCATTACAGGTAGATTATTTACATCTTTCTCGTTATAGCGATGGTTTGACTCCGGGTGAGCTGCAATGGAAGGTCTATCCTCAATTTAATTTAAAAGACAGGCATGTCATTTTAGTTGATGACATTCTTGATGAAGGCAAAAGTCTAGAGGCTGCGCATGCCTATTGTGATCAGCAGGGTGCTACAGCTATTTCAAGCCTTGTTCTTCTGAAAAAAGATTTGCGAGAAAGAAAAGTAAATTATCAGATAAGCGATTATGTCTTTGATTGTCCTGATTGTTATGTCTTTGGTTTTGGAATGGACTACCTTCATTACTGGAGAAACCTGAATGGTATATTCGCGCTACGTGATGAAGGTTAACAAACAATATATTGATTATTGAGAGAAGAGTGTATGACAGATATTGCAATTATTGGTGGAACCAGTTTACAGAACATTCAATCCTTGAAGATTCATGAAACAAAAAAAATACAAAGTGTTTATGGAGAAGTTTCGTGTGATGCTTCTATCGGTGAGTTAAATGGAAAACCTATTGTTTTTCTCAATCGCCATGGCAATGCCTATCAACTTCCTCCACATAAAATAAACTATAGAGCCAACATTGATTGTCTTGCGCAGCTTGGTGTAAAGAAAATCATTGCTGTTAATGCCGTAGGCGGTATTAGTGATTTTGCCAAACCCTTACATCTTTCTGTGCCTAAACAGATAATTGATTACAGTTATGGCAGGGAGAATACCTATTTTGAAGGGGGTAACTCGGGAGTCAATTTTGTTGATTTTAGTTCACCATTTTCTGCAAGTCTGCGCGCTGCCTTAATTACCAGTTTGAAAGAACTTGGCTTTGGTCAACAGGATGCAGGATTTAGTGAGCATACCTGTTATGGCTGCACTCAAGGTCCTCGTTTGGAAACGGCTGCAGAAATAAAGCGAATGGCAAAGGATGGCTGTGATGTGGTAGGGATGACCATGATGCCTGAAGCAGTATTGGCACGAGAAAAGAATATTGAATATGCCAGTTTGTGTTTAGTGGTGAACTGGGCAGCGGGCTTAAGCGATCAATCCACCACCATGGGTGAAATTAGCAAACTGGTAAAAGAAGGTTCAGCTTATATTGAAGCGGTGCTGAATCATCTCGTGCATGTTTGTTAGCAATATTGCATAGACCTGTTTACTGATGACATGTGCTTATCGCTTGAGATACCTTTCAATCTCGAATTTTTCGGCTTCTTCCTGAAATTCTTTAATGAAGGTCAGTACTAGTTGATTGAATAATTTCTGTTGTTCAATGGAAAGACTTAACTCAGATAGGGAAATCACGTCTTCGGGTTTTTTAAGGAAAAAACGTTCACGCTCCTTCAAATTGTATTCACAGACAGTCCATGCTTTCGCCACTTTGTTATTTGCTATAAGTCTTGATGCGTAGGCTCTTGAATGAGCCATAGCGAAGTCAGCGTAATAGGTGCTTTTTAGTTTTTCAAAAAAATATTGATCATATTGCCAGTTATCTTTTGATAATTCATCTTCCAGAAATAAATAGGCATGCCTGAATTCGCGCGCCCTGCAAAGGGCATATACTTTTTCCCCTATATCAACTAATCGTTTTTCGTCATTAGCAGCTTGATCGTTGCTATCACTGATTCTTCTTCGTGCCTTCTCTTTTTGAGTATCTTCATCATTCACTTCAAGGGGAATTGAATACTCAAGAATAAGTTGTCCCATCCAGTAAAAACTCATGACCAGAAGATAGGCGCACATAAATATAAACAAGAATGAGATTGAGGGATTTTTCAAACCCCAGTAAATCAAAGCAAGGTTCAGGTAAAAAATCAGTAAAAGAAAAAAGTAACTTATTCCAAGGCTTTTTATAACATCCATGACTTTTCCGATTGCAATGGACTTTGTTAATTCATGAAAGCGAACGGTGTTAATCAATACTGCAGGGATTAAAAATGCAGTTATCACTAACCATGTTATAGCTGGAAAATTAGAAAGATGTTTCTGTAGCATGAAAGCAGGCACGAGAACTATGCCAATCAAAATCAAAACACGATAAGTCTGAGGGTTTGAAAACGAGGCTTGTTCGCTTGATATAACAGGCGCCTGTTCTATCTGGTCGAGACTCGACTCAAGCACTAAAAATAAATAGTTCACAAAAATAATTACGGGGGAGGCGAGTAGAGGAAAAGCAAAGAAATAGAGTAGCCAGGTAAACTTGTCTCCCAAGGCATTGGCAATATTGATAAGAAACATGCTTGAAATAAAAAGCAGAAAGGAACACGTTAGCAACAGAAGTAGGGAAGGAATTTGAAGTGGGTATATCAATATTTTCATATACCTGCATAAAAGCAGGGCGGTCTGACATTGACAAGCTTTGCGCTGCAGAAGACGACCTTGAGACTATGCTTTGTTCAAGCATGACGATCCTAAGCATTATCATCTTGCATTAATTCAAACGGGCGTTTAAATTCGATGACTCTATAAGCAGGAACCGTTTCTGGAGGAAACCATGGATTTGAAGCTCTCACCACAAGATCTGGAATTTCAAAAGGAAGTCAGGGACTTTCTCGATAGCAAACTTCCCAAGGATATCTGGGGCAAGCGTGCCGAATGGTTCGCTGCCTTAAAGGAGAAGGGTTGGGATTGTCCAAAATGGCCAAAAGAGTTTGGTGGGCCTGGGTGGACTCCAACTCAGCACTACATCTGGGAAAAAGAAACCACAGGCAGAAGCCTGCCACCCGTATTGCCTTTTGGCCATGTCATGCTGGCTCCTATTCTTATGAAGTATGGAACCCCAGAGCAGATTGAGCGTTTTCTGCCTGATATTCGTGATCATAAAGTGAACTGGTGTCAGGGTTATTCAGAGCCTGGTGCAGGTTCTGATTTGGCCAACCTTAAATGTAAAGCTGAACTCAGTGCGGATGATAAGGAATACACCGTTAACGGCACCAAAATCTGGACCACCATGGCCCATATGGCAACCTGGTGTTTCTGTTTAACTAGAACGGATAGTAGTGGCGCCAAACAGGAAGGCATTACCTTTCTATTAATTGATATGAAAGATCCGGGTGTTACGGTAAAGCCAATTTACACTCTAGGTGGAAGTCATCATGTGAATCAGGTGTTCTTTGATAACGTCAAAGTGCCTGTTGAAAATCGTATTGGTGAAGAAGGCAAGGGCTGGACTTACGCCAAAGGGCTTTTACAACATGAGCGTTCTGGTCTTGCTGGCATTTCAAGAACGCTGGAAGGTGTTGCTAAAGTAAAACGCAATGCGCGATCAGTAAAAGTGGGAGATAGTAATCTTCTTGAAGACTCCTCTTTCCGTAAAAAAATTGCCGATGCGGAAATAGAATTACGTGCGCTTGAATACGCAGAACTTCGTAGTCTTGCGTCTGCACAAGACGGCGCCAACCCTGGCCCAGAATCTTCCATCCTGAAATTAAAAGGCACCATGATGCAACAACGCATTCAGGAACTTACCATCGAAGCGGGCGGAATTTATTCAAGCAACTGGAGTTTTGAAGCTGCAGGACCAAAATTCGCCAAAGGTGGCATGGGTATGTATTTGAGTGGGCGTGCTGCAACGGTTTACGGTGGCTGCAGTGAAGTGCAGAAAGACGTGATTGCTAAAAACGTTCTTGGTTTGAAATAGGAGGGCACTGCAATGGATTTTAATTTAAGCGAAGAACAAAGCATGTTGAAAGACAGTGTAGTTAGATTCGTGAGTGATAATTACGAACTGTCGAAACGTTTAGTGCAACAGAAAAAAGGCATTGGTTACAGTGAAGATCACTGGAAGACTTTTGCGGAACTTGGTTGGTTAGGTTTACCTTTTCCAGAAGAGTATGGCGGTCTGGGTGGCAGCGTCATTGATACCATGGTGCTCATGGAAGAATTTGGAAAAGGTTTAATTCTAGAACCTTATTACGCAACCGTCGTGCTTGCAGGAACTGCATTAAAACTTGGCGGTACAGCAGCGCAAAAAGAAGAATTGATTCCAAAAATAATTGCAGGTGAATGTAAAGCCACTGTTGGCTATGCCGAGGAACAAAGTCGTTACAATCTTACTGATGTTGCAACATCAGCAAAAAAAGATGGTGATGCATATATTTTAAATGGTCAGAAATCCATGGTAGCCAATGCAGAAACGGCTGATTACGTCATCATCAGTGCGCGAACCAGTGGCAATCGTGATGATGAAAAAGGCATTAGCTTATTTTTAATTCCAACTACCGCTGAAGGTTTGAAACGCAGAAATATGAATACGGTGGATGGCTTACGTGCGTCAGAAATTGAATTTGAGAATGTCAAAGTGGGCGCTGATGCAATCGTTGGCGAACTGGATAATGGATTGTCTTTGCTTAAGCAAATTTCCATGCACGGCATTCTGGCTTTAGGTGCAGAATCTGTTGGCATGATGGAGGCACTTTATAAAGATACAGTTGATTACACCAGCCAGCGTATTCAGTTTGATCATCCACTCAGTGAATTCCAGACTGTTAAGCACAGAATGGCAGAAATGTTTACCGAAACAGAGCTGTGCCGTTCGATTCTTTATCGCGCCACCATGGAACTGGATGACGCTAACCCTGAAGCTGAACTTGATAATCATGCGCTTAAATACATGATTGGAAAAAACGGCAGGTTTGTTGGTCAAAGCGCTGTGCAATTACACGGTGGTATGGGGCAAACCGAAGAGCTAAGGATTGGTCATTACTTTATTCGTTTAGCGGTAATTGATACCCAGTTTGGCGATACCGATTTTCATCTTTCTCAATTTGCTGAGAAGATGGAGAATCCTGAAGGGGAAGATGACAGCATGATGTTGCCGATTTAGGTTGGCGAAACTGAAAAAGGAGACTACGGTCTCCTTTTTATTTTGTTATTTTGAACAAGTTGTGCTTGGATGAATCTGGGAAATGTTACTCTGACCCCAATTATTCAAGCAGAATTGGATAATCACGCGCTCAAATACGTGATTGGAAAAAACGGCAGATTTGTTGGTCAGAGCGCTGTGCAACTACACGGTGGTATGGGGCAAACCGAAGAACTCCGAATTGGCCATTACTTTATTCGTTTAGCAGTGATTGATACTCAATTCGGTGATACCGATTTTCATCTTACCCAGTTTGCAAACAAGATGGATAATCCCGAAGGGGAAGCCGATGGCATGATGTTGCCGATTTAGGATGGTGAGATTGAAAAAGGAGACTAAGGTCTCCTTTTTTGTTTGGATGAGGGTATCCTGCTTTGAATCCAATTAATTAAAATGGAAAATGAGTGAAATTATGAGAGTTAAGTCGAGAATAATTTGTTTAGTTTTCTTATTTGGCGCTTTCTTTAGCACGTATGCTGTTTCAGGGATAATAAATTTTATAGAAAATTTATTCAAAGATCAGGTTGACTATGAAATAAATATTACTAATAGAAAAGGTGAGCCTATTTCAGGTGCTACTCTTTGGGTTATAAAGAATAGTAGAAACAGAAAAGAAATTGATGAGATGGTTATGCATAGACTAGTAAGTCGATATGGGAAAGATTTTGACTTTGTTGTTGGAAATCACGTGCCTCATCCATTGTTGAAAGTTTACCATTCTGATATTAAAGGAGGAATTTTTATTAAATATGGTGCGGGTGATGTTGCTGATATTGAAAACCTTAAGGTTAATTTGGCCGCGCTGAAAAGGGGGTATAAAACTGAGATTTTATCTTTCGAAACACCAATAAACTCAAAAAGAGAAATAGAAATTAAACTTGAAGAAAACTTTGAACAAGAAATTGATAAGCGATTACTTGCATTGGATGAAGC
>JBECKS010000017.1:0-13015 GCA_040235395.1 Pseudomonadales bacterium
AATATGACCGTCGCCAATGACGATGTATTTTTGCGAACTTAGACCTTTCAGACCAACAGGTCCCCTTGCATGAAACTTGTCGGTGGAAATGCCAATCTCAGCACCCAGACCATATTCAAAACCATCAGCAAAGCGTGTAGAAGCATTCACCATCACTGAACTGGAATCCACTTCGCGCAGGAATTTCTGTGCCAGGGAAAAATCCTCTGTGATGATGCTATCAGTGTGTGCAGAACTGTAGGTGTTGATAAAATCAATGGCTTCCTGGCCATCCTTGACAATCTTGATGGCAAGAATAGGTGCAAGATATTCCGTGTGCCAGTCTTCTTCGGTGGCAGCTTTTATGTCAGCAGAAAATTTTTGTGTAAGTTCACAGCCTCTTAATTCGACACCTTTTTCAAGAAAGGCGAAAATTAATCGAGGAAGAATCTTGTCAGCAATATCCTCAGCTACCAACAGGGTTTCCATGGTGTTGCAGGTGCCATAGCGTTGTGTTTTTGCATTGAGTGCAACCTTGAAAGCCTTTTCCAGATCCGCCTTGCTATCAATGTAAACGTGACAGATACCGTCGAGGTGTTTAATCACAGGCACGCGTGCGTCAGCACTGATACGTTCGATTAAGCCTTTGCCACCGCGAGGAACAATCACATCCACATATTCAGGCATAGTAATCATGTAGCCCACCACTTCACGGTCGGCTGTGTTAACAACTTGCACAACAGATTCAGGTAAACCGGCTTTTTTAATACCAGCTTGTATACAAAGCGCTATTGCCTGATTCGAATTCAGGGCTTCAGAACCGCCACGCAAAATCACAGCGTTGCCAGATTTAAGGCAAAGACTCGCTGCTTCAACCGTGACATTAGGACGGCTTTCATAAATGATACCGACCACACCAAGAGGAACGCGCATCTGACCAACCTGAATACCGCTAGGCAAGAATTTCATATCAGAAATTTCACCTACAGGGTCAGCAAGTGCTGCTACCTGCTTAAGCCCTGCAATCATGTCATCAAAACGTGCAGGTGTAAGCTCAAGGCGATCAAGCAGGGCAGGCTCAAGATTTTTTTCCTTACCGTTTTTTAAATCGATTTTGTTGGCTTCAAGAATGGCAGATTTCTGCGCAATAAGTTCATCGGCAATGTTAGCTAATGCCTGATTCTTGATCTTTGTGCTTGCCTTGGCGATTTCACGGGAAGCAGCGCGGCCGCTTTTTCCAAGTTGTTCGCAATAGGCTTTGATTGATTGGTCAGTCATGTATGTTTCCTGCCTGAATTATTTAAATGCATTCAGATTAATTTCGCCAGAATAAACCAGCGTGGCATCGCCTTGCATGAAAACGTGGCTGTTTTCTCCTTGCCATTCTATGTCGAGTTCACCACCCAAAAGATGCGCTTTAACTTTATTATTAAGTAAACCCTGTTGAATGCCAGCCACGACTGCCGCACAAGCGCCTGTTCCGCAGGCAAGGGTTTCACCAACACCGCGCTCAAAAACGCGTAATTTTATTTCATTTTTATTTACAACCTGCATGAAGCCAATATTCACTCTGTTTGGAAAAGCTTCATGTTGCTGTAATGCCTTGCCAATGAACAGAATGTCTTCATCACTAAATGCTTCAACGGTGAGCACAGCATGGGGGTTTCCCATGGAAACAACAAAGGCATTCAGCTCACTTGCATTATTCAATTTGATGGCAAGCATATTGTTTTGCAAATCACCTGAAACAGGAATGCGTGCCGCTTCAAAGACAGGCGCACCCATATCAACGCGTACCTGGCCACTGGCTGTGATGTCGAGTGAAATAATGCCACTCATGGTCTCAACGTTTAGTGGATTCTGTTCGCTGAGATTCTGCTCACGAACAAAATGGGCAAAGCAGCGTGCACCGTTTCCACACTGTTCCACTTCGCCGCCATCGGCATTAAAAATCCGGTAACGAAAATCGACGTCGGGCTTTTCACTTTTCTCAACGATCAGGAGTTGATCAAAACCAATACCAAAACGCCTGTCAGCAAGTTTTTTCAAATTCAATGTTGAAAAATCCACGGGCTGAGTAGTAGCGTCGACTACCATGAAGTCGTTTCCCAAACCATGCATTTTGCTGAATCGTAAATTCATAGGTCGTTTTCAATTAATAATACTTTCCAGTGCAAATTGATCCGCATAGCTTTCTCGCTTTCTAATCACATGCACCTGCTCGCCATCCACCATAATTTCTATGGGGCGGTTTCGGCTATTGTAGTTTGAACTCATGGCAAAACCATAGGCGCCAGCCGATAGCACGGCAAGATAGTCGCCTGACTGGATAGCGAGTTCACGGTTTTTACCTAAAAAGTCGCCGCTTTCACAAACAGGGCCTACCACGTCATATTCTATACTGTTGGTATTATTTTCTTTCGTAAGAGGAATGATGTCTTGCCACGCCGAATAAAGCGAAGGACGAATCAAATCGTTCATCGCGCCATCAACCACAGCAAAATGCTTGTCGCCATTGTCTTTCAGGAACTGTACCTGTGTCAGGAATACACCTGCATTGGCAGCAATGGAGCGACCCGGTTCCAGAACAATTTCAAAGTCTCTACCTTTTACTTTATCGAGAATCATTTGGGCATATTCATTTGCACTAGGTGCTGTTTCATTTTGATAGCACACACCTAATCCACCACCAAAATCAAAATGCTCGATATTGACGCCAATGGCAAGCAGTTCATTCACTAAGCCGAGCATGCGATTTAATGCATCCTGGAAGGGTTCCAGTTGTGTCAGTTGTGAACCGATATGGCAATCCACACCAATGGCTTTCAGATTCGAACACTGAAGTATTTTCTGATAAACCGATAAAGCAGACTCAAATGGCAAACCAAATTTGTTTTCTTTCAACCCGGTAGAAATATAGGGGTGTGTTTTTGGGTCGACGTCAGGATTTACGCGCACGGAAACGGGCGCAACGCAATTCATTTCTATTGCACATTGATTAATTAAATCCACTTCACTTTCGGATTCGATGTTGAAGCAACGAATACCTACTTCCAGAGCGCGTTTGATTTCCTGAGCCTGTTTTCCCAGTCCAGAAAAAACAACGTTTGAGGGATCGCCTTGGGCAAGTAGCACGCGCTCAAGTTCTCCTTGAGAAACAATATCAAAACCTGATCCAAGTTTTGCAAGCACGTTCAACACAGCAATGTTTGAGTTGGCTTTGACTGCATAGCAAATTAAATGTGGGTGACTCGCAAATGCCTGATCAAGATCTTTCCAGTGTTGTTCAAAAGCAGCGCGCGAATACACATAAGAGGGTGTGCCATACTGTTTGGCAATACTCTCTAGTGTTACATTTTCAGCCATTAACTGATTGTCACGGTAATAAAAAAAAGAATTCAATGCGCTCATTTGCTTTTCATTAAGTTTAGATTGTTAGAGAAGAGGAACTTATTTTTCAACAGGCATTTCAGCTTTGTTACTTTCAGCTTTATCATTTTCTGCTTTGTCAGACGTTTGCTGAGAAACTTTTTTCTGGTCTTGAATATAGAGAGGACCTTTCTGACCGCAGGATAAAATCAATAAGCTGAGAAAAAGCAGACTGACAGCTTTTACCTTAAAAAAGATGTTCATGATGCTTTTCTCTTCGAAAGCCATGCTTGTCCACGCTTAATCGCAAGCTTGACCTGCTTAGGTGCAGTGCCGCCGAGATGATTCCTTGCATTCAGGGAACCTTCAAGCGTGAGAGCTGCATGCACATCTTTTTCAATCACATCAGGTGCAAACTGCTTCAGTTGTTCAAGACTGAGTTCAGAGAGATCCTTTTTTTCCTTGATTGCAAACGCAACCGCTTTGCCAACGATTTCATGGGAATCCCTGAAAGGGATGCCTTTTTTTACCAGATAGTCAGCGAGATCGGTTGCCGTTGAATAACCAGCCTTGGCTGCTTCATACATGTGTTCTTTTTTTGGAAGGATGGCTGGCACCATGTCTGCATAAGCGCGCAAGCAGTTCACCAGCGTGTTGGCGCTGTCGAAAAGCGGTTCCTTATCTTCCTGGTTGTCCTTGTTATAAGCCAGAGCCTGAGACTTCATTAAGGTAAGCAGGCTGATGAGATTGCCATAGGCTCTGCCACTTTTTCCTCTTACCAGTTCAGGTACGTCAGGATTTTTTTTCTGCGGCATGATGGAAGAGCCTGTGCAGAAACGATCAGGCAATTCCACAAAATCAAATTGTGCTGAAGACCAAAGTACCAGCTCTTCTGAAAAACGGGAAAGATGCATGAGCACCAAGGCAACATCTGAACAGAATTCAATGGCAAAATCGCGATCACTCACTGCATCGAGTGAGTTTTCACAAATACCATCAAACTTCAGCAAACTTGCTGTGATACTTCTATCGATCGGATAAGTCGTTCCTGCTAAGGCAGCACTCCCTAAGGGCATGATATTTACGCGTTTCCTGCATGACTGAAGTCTGTCGTAATCCCGTTTGAGCATTTCAAACCATGCCATTAGATGATGAGCAAAACTGATTGGCTGCGCCACTTGTAAATGTGTGAAGCCAGGCATGATGGTTTCAGTATTATTTTTTGCTTGCGCAAGAATGCCATTCTGTAACCTGAGAATTTCTGCACAGGCAAGATCGATCATCTCCCTCAGGTAGAGACGAATGTCAGTCGCAACCTGGTCGTTTCTACTTCTACCTGTGTGAAGTTTTTTTCCAACTTCGCCAATTTCTTCAATCAATCTGGCTTCGATGTTCATGTGAATATCTTCCAGTTCGATTGACCAGATGAAATCTCCGGCTTCAATGCTTGCCAGAATTTTTTTCAGACCCTCATGAATCAGTTTCTGTTCTTTCTTTGTGATGACGCCAACCTGCTGCAACATGCTTGAGTGCGCAAGTGAACCTTCAATATCAACACGATAAAGAATCTGGTCAAACTGTATTGACGCTGTGAACTCCTGCACAAAGGCGTCGGTTGATTCAGAAAATCGACCGCCCCAGAGTTTGTTGGATTCCTGCTTTTTCATGTTTTTTCCGGTTGTTGGTTCAAAATGAGCTTAGAAGTCAGGTCTGCATGAATCGAGCTGATACAAAAAACAAAGTGCTTTAAAAAGCACTCTATTGGTTTATGATTCAGTGATGAAAACAGCGGGTTTGCCGCGCAGACTTATAATGTGAAGGATAAATGAATACCACGCAAAAACATACCTTGGGCGTGCAAAATCAGGGAAGCGAAGCCTTGCAGGACGACGATTTTTTCATTCCCGATTTATGTAACAGCCGGGCAGTGATTATTCTGGTTGTGGTGACACAGCTTTTTGCCATGGTTGTGACTGTGCTTGAAACAAGGTTGCCCGCGTTCGACTTGATGGATTTCACTCTGGTTTCCCTGCTTTGCCAATGGATTACTTTAAGTTCAGCAGGAATTATCTGTACCGTGCGTCCCTTTTTAAGGAATTTATCTGTCAATCTGGTATTGCTTAGCTGTCTACTCATCGTGCTCGTCGATACGGCGGTTTTTTCTTTTGTGGGTCAGTGGGTAGTGACACCAGAATATCTGGAGTTTGAGTCTGTATTTAACATCTGGAGCATACTGCAGAATCTGATTATTGCTGCCATTCTGAGCATCATGGTGTTTCGTTACTTTCTTGTTCAATATCAACTTCGATTGCAGGAAAGGGCAGAGCTGAATGCACGTTTGCAATCGCTACAATCAAGGATTCGTCCTCATTTCCTTTTTAATAGCATGAACATCATTGCTAGCCTTATTGCGACAGATCCAGATACAGCGGAAAGAGTGGTGGAAGATCTTTCAGAGTTATTCAGGGCTTCACTTAAAGAAGGTACCGATCTTGTGCCACTGAAAAGTGAGGTGGATCTTTGTAAGAAATATTCAAGAATTGAGCAATTGCGTTTAGGTAAACGATTAACAGTGAATTGGCATGAGGTGAGCTTTCCAGCAGGTTTGTATGAGCAGGTCCAGATTCCCATGTTGTTACTGCAACCTTTACTGGAAAATGCTATTTATCATGGTATTCAGCCTCGTGCAGAGGGTGGAGTGGTTGATATCACCTTTGAGAACAAGGGCGACTTGATTCAGGTCACGATTACCAATCCCTTGCCTTCAAGTAGTTTTCCTTCAGAAACCATTAAACAGCACAAGGGCAATAAAATTGCTGTTGAGAATATAAAAAATCGCCTGGCCGCCTTCTATGGGGAACAAGGAAAGCTTGAACAGGATCAAAAGGATAATGAGTTTGTTACCGTGTTATCATTTCCCAAGACTGTTCTCAGTTAGAATGAAACAGACGGGACATTAAAGAGGACTCGCTATGAAAGTGCTTATTTGTGATGACGAACCTTTGGCAAGGCAGCGTTTAAGTCGTTTTGTTGAAAATATGGAAGGTTATGAGGTTGTAGCTGAAGCTGAAAATGGTGCAGAAGCCATTGAGAAGGTGAACCGTTTTGACCCTGATATTGTGTTGCTGGATGTGCGAATGCCAGGCATGGATGGTATTGAAGCAGCGCAGCATTTAAGTGGTAAGGATGAGCCGCCCGCCATTATTTTCTGCACTGCCTATGATGAATATGCATTAGAAGCTTTCAAGGTGGATGCCATTGGTTATTTAATGAAACCGGTTCGCGCTGAAGATTTAGGAGAAGCTCTCAACAAGGCATCGCGTTTGAATAAATCCCAGATGCAGGCTCTGAATAAAGTCACTCAGGAAGAAGGTTCGCGTCGACGAAGTCATATCAGCGCTAAAACCCATAAAGGCATCGAGTTAGTGCCAGTAGATGACATACGTTATTTCCGTGCTGACCAGAAATATGTTTCTGTCAGGCATTCAAAAGGTGAATTGTTAATTGATGAGACCTTAAAAAACCTTGAAGAAGAATTCGGTGAGGCCTTTGTCAGGATTCATCGTAATTCACTGGTAGCAGTTCGCTATTTGAATGGCATGGAGCTGGATTCGCCAGGTCACTATCAAGTGAAGCTGAAAGGTGTTGATGACAAGTTAGTGGTTAGCCGACGTCACATTGCAGCCTTGCGTAAAGTTATGCAGAAATTGTAAGGCAAAAACTGTTATGAAGATTACTATTGCTACCCGCAAAAGCCAGCTGGCTTTGTGGCAAGCTGAATTTGTTAAAGCGGAATTACTAAAACTGGATTCCCAACTTAATATTGAACTGCTTCCCATTAGCACAAAGGGCGACAAGATTCTTGATGTACCCTTAGCAAAAATTGGCGGCAAAGGGCTTTTCCTGAAAGAGCTGGAAAATGCCATGTTGGCGGGCGAAGCAGATATCGCCGTGCACTCCATGAAAGATGTACCCATGGAATTTCCAGAGGGTTTACAGCTCACCACTATTTGCAAACGTGAACGTCCAAGCGATGCTTTTGTTTCCAATAATTTTGATTCCTTTATGGCTTTGCCTGAAAAAGCCATTGTGGGCACATCCAGTTTAAGAAGGGTTGCGCAACTTGCCCATGCGCGCCCTGATCTGCAATTTGTTTCTTTGCGTGGAAATGTGAATACCCGTTTAAAGAAACTTGATGATGGCGAATTTGATGCAATCATTCTTGCAACAGCGGGATTGATTCGTCTGGGATTCCAGGAACGTATTAAAGAAGAATTGGATACTGGTTTAAGTTTACCGGCAGGCGGTCAAGGTGCAGTTGGCATTGAATCGCGTACTGATGCCAAAGCAATTAATGAACTTCTAGTTAAGCTTGCCCATGTAGAAACCCATGATTGCGTGATGGCTGAAAGAGCCTTGAATACTAGACTGCATGGTGGTTGTCAGGTGCCTATCGCGGCCTATGCACAGATTGAAAAAGGTGAGTTGCTTTTAAATGGATTGGTAGCTTCTGCAGATGGGGTAACCATGATAAGGACAAGTCAACGAGGTAAGCCTGACGATGCTTGGGAGATTGGCACACAGGCTGCGGAACATCTTTTGGAGCAAGGTGCACAGTCAATTCTTGATGAAGTGTATCAACAGGCCAAATGACGATTCTTCTTCCAAGAGCGCGTTTGAATCTTGATGCGCCAGAGTGGCAAAGCCTGCAGCTATCTGAGAGTGAGAAAACAGTATATCAGGTACTACTTGATGAAAGTGATCTGGAAGCTCGCTTGAAAGAAAAATTCAATAAGGTCATTACGCTTAGTGCAACGGATATCCTTCCCTCGGATACGGTTTTAAATGCGGCTTCAATCAACATAGAAAACGTGTCCATTGTGATACTGGTGAGCAAGCATGCTGCCTTTCTTTCGAGATTTCTATTTCCAGAAAAATTTTTCCACTTAGCTCAATGTTTTTCAGTAGGAAGTGCTAGCCAACGTTTTTTTGAGAATCTCAACATCAAGTCGGCAAGTACAGAGAATGCAGCCAGTTTGCTTGAGTTGGATGCGTTGAAAGATATTGCTGGTTTGAAAACCTACATCATGAAAGGTGAGCAGGGCCTGGATACGCTAGAAATTCGCTGCCGTGAACGTGGCGCCGACGTGAGCGTGTTGAATCTCTATAAACGTTGCCAATCAAGCACCATTGAAAAACAACTTTCTGAAATTGATTTAACTAAGTTGGAAGCTATTTATGGTGTCAGTGTGTTTGCTCTGGAGCATTTGCTTAATGGAGCAAGTGAGCTCACAAAAGCATCGTTGCTACAGAAGGAATTGCTTGCAATGAGTGAGCGTATTGCTAAAGCCGCAAGCGACATGGGTTTCAAGAATATCGTCGTTGACGCTTAAGTTGATACGTAAAAAGCCTTATTTAATTTCCCTGATTTTTTTCACATCTTCAATGCCACCCATGTTCTTCACATGGCTATAGCCAGCATCATGTAATGCATCCATGGCTTTCTGGGCACGACCACCGCTTTTGCAATAAACGCGAATTTCCGTGTTCTTGTCAGGATAAAGTTTAGTTACTTCAGGAACGATTTCATCGTAAGGGATGTTGATGTCACCCTCGATGCTACTCATCATATTTTCTGCTGTGCTTCTCACATCGATCCAGACTACCTTACTTTCCTTATCTTCTGCATGAGAGAGTAGGGAGGCGCCCATCATGAAGATCATTAAAGCGAGAGTGATAAGGTTATTTTTATAAAAGGTTTTCTGTTTCATGCAGGTATCCTGAGCAAATGAAGTTGGTGCAGGTATTATTGCATTGATGGGGCCACTTTTGTTCAAGTGCAAGCGTGGTTTTATAAAAAAGATGAATGTGTGCCTTGATAGCGATATTCTTGAGCCTCATTTAATCTTGTTATTTTTGATGGAAGAATTCAGTGACTCTTGAGCATGTGCAGCTAGACAAAAAACAGATTGATGTTTTTCTTGCTGAAACAGTAACGCTCGATAGTGCCTTGTGTTATGGGCAGTGGCTTTCTGATATTAATTTCAGTCAGGATGAGGAAGGTATAAAACTGAATCTTGAGGCAGCTATTCCTCTGGGCTCCTTTGAGGATCTTTTGAAGCAGGATTTGCTTGAAAAGCTTTCCAGTCATTTTCCATCCGTCCCTTACTGGAACATAAATTTTCACTCACAGATAAAAGCCTTCAGGGCAGCCAATGATGTGAAGGCCTTTAATGGCATTAAAAACATCATTGCCGTTGCATCAGGAAAAGGGGGGGTGGGGAAATCTTCCACAGCCGTGAATCTGGCACTTGCCCTGAAAGCACTAGGTGCCAATGTGGGTTTGCTGGATGCTGATATTTATGGCCCCAACCTCGCGCTGATGCTTGGTGTGCCTGAAGACACACGCCCTGAAGTGGAAGCGCAGAAGTATCTTGTTCCTTTGAAGGTTCAAGGCATCCAGAGTATGTCTATGAGCTATGTTGCTACCGAGAGCACGCCCATGGTCTGGCGGGGTCCAAAAGCCAGTGGTGCCTTTTCACAGTTAATGGGAACAACACTCTGGCATGAACTGGATTACCTGCTCATCGACATGCCACCCGGCACTGGTGATATTCAGCTAACCCTTGCCCAGACCATTCCAGTCAATGGTGCCGTAATCGTGAGCACCCCACAGAACATGGCAACCCAGGATGCGCGCAAGGGTATTGAGATGTTCCGGAAAGTGAATGTGCCTGTGTTAGGCGTGGTGGAAAACATGAGTACCCATATCTGTTCCCAATGTGGTCATGAAGAGCATGTGTTTGGTGAGGGCGGGGGCGAGATGCTTGCCAACACCTATGGTGCGAATTTGCTGGGTAGTCTCCCGCTGGATAAACGAATCCGAGAAGATTGTGATACGGGGTGTCCGACGGTAGCGAAAGATCCTGATGGCGACATCGCGAATATCTACAAAAGCATCGCCTTTAACACGCTTATCAATCTATGTGCCCAGAGTGAGGTGCTTCAGAAGCCAGGCATCAAACTGGTGGGTGATTAAATCCAATAAATCTAAAGCCAATAATAAGTAAGCGCTAACTTTCTATTGATGCACTGGTTTTAAAGGTGAAAAAAGAGGCTATGCCATAAAACGTTCGGGTGGCATCTCACATTTGAGGCTGTAGCCAAGCAGCTTTTCGATGGCTGGTAGTTCAAAGGATTCATCTTCACAAGCCAGGCTAATGGACGTGCCCTTGGCTTCGGCTCGACCCGTTCGACCAATGCGATGCACATAATCCTCTGGATCTTCTGGCAAGTTGTAGTTGATGACATGGGAAACGTTTTCGATATGAATACCTCTACCCACCACATCCGTTGCCACCAGAATATTGAGTTTGCCTTCCCTGAAACTTTCCAGTGTTCGGCTGCGTTTATGCTGGGCGATTTCGCCCGTGAGTATGCCTGCTTTTAAACCGGCTTCTCGAATGGCTTCATAAAGTTTCTGACTCTGGTCACGTCTGTTGGTGAAGATAATGGTGCTTTCGGTGGCTTCGTCCTTGAGGATGTTAAGCAGCACTTTTAATTTCTCTTCGTTGGCGAGTAGATAAACCCGTTGATCTACACTATCGCTGGCCACTTTTTCAGGTTCCACTTCCACGAAGATAGGGTCATGGGTCCAGCGCTTGGCGAGGTTGAGAATATCCTCACTAAAAGTCGCGCTGAAAAGCTGGGTTTGGCGCGATTCACTTTTGGGCACGTGGGCGATGATGCGTTTCACTTGCGGAATGAAACCCATGTCCAACATGCGATCCGCTTCATCGAGCACTAAGCTTTCAACCATATCCACATAAAGATCGTCACGACTGATGAAATCCAGTAGTCGGCCTGGGGTCGCTACAACAATATCCACGTATTCCTTATCCATGGTCTGTTTTTGCTTGTCGTAGTTCTCGCCACCAATGAGTGTGCTGATGGAAAGTTTGCTGTATTTGGCAAGGTCTTTGGCATCGTTAGCAATCTGATTCACGAGTTCTCTGGTCGGCGCAATGATGAGCGCGCGGGGTTCTCGCAGATAACGTTCGTGTTCAACAGGATTGCTAATTAAGTCGTCGATAACCGTAATCAGGAAGGCGGCGCTTTTTCCTGTGCCGGTCTGTGCTTTGCCTATGGTGTCTTTGCCACAAAGTGAGTGAGGCAAGGCGAGTGCCTGAATGGGTGAACAATATTCAAAACCCAGGTCATTAACAGCGTGCATGATGGGTTCAGGTAGTTTCAAGTCGTGAAAGCGGGTTTTGCCTTCGATTTTTTGAACCTGAAAATCACTGAGTTGCCAGTTTTTGTTATTCATGATTTAACTTGCTTTACACCGTTTGTTTGGCAGACTTTGCACGAAGGCAGGATTCTAACACTATTAGCTTCAAAGACTATTACCACTTAGAAGGTGGCATTGGAACTTTAAGCTAAGATTGTTTTCCAAACGATGTAAAAGGGCTCAGCATGTCAAAAAGTAAAATCATTATTTTAGTCGTTCTGGCGATGCTGCTGTTTGCCTTTTTCTTTTTTGATTTGGGCGTGTATCTATCTTTCGACTACATTAAGTCCCAGCAAGATGCCTTTCAGGCTTATTATCAGGAAAATCCATTACTGACGATTGCAATTTTCTTTACTGTTTACGTGGTGAGCACCGCGGTTTCTTTTCCAGGGGCAAGTATCCTAACGCTGCTGGCTGGCGCCTTGTTTGGTTTAGTGTGGGGGACAATAATCGTTTCGTTTGCGAGCACGATAGGTGCAACCATCGCCTTCTTGATGGCACGCGTGTTGCTGAGGGATTTTGTGCAGCAGAAGTTTTCGCAATGGATTCAGCCCATTAATGAGGGCGTGGAAAAGGAGGGTGCTTTTTATCTTTTTACCCTGAGACTGGTGCCTGTGTTTCCTTTTTTCGCCATTAATCTTTTGATGGGTTTAACCCCGATAACCACCTTCACATATTTCTGGGTGAGTCAGGTAGGTATGTTTTTGGGAACAATTGTGTATGTGAACGCAGGGGCACAACTGGCCCAACTGGATTCCTTGCGGGGAATTCTTTCTGTCGAATTGATCCTTGCCTTTGTGCTCCTGGGTGTTTTCCCCTTGATTACAAAAAAGGTCATTGAAAAAATAAAGCAAATGAAAAGCGTAGAGCTAAAAGAGGAACAACAATGAACAGCGAATTGAATGTTAAAGAAAGTGTACTAGAACGTTATTCAGAAGGAGCCAAAGCGGTTGAGCCTTCTTTATGCTGCCCTGTGGATTACGATACTTCCCTGTTGAAGATATTGCCCAAGGAAATCATTGAACGTGATTATGGTTGTGGTGATCCTTCACGTTACGTGCGTGAAGGTGATGTGGTGCTGGATTTAGGCAGTGGCGGTGGAAAGATCTGTTACATGGCTGCACAGATTGTCGGTAAAGAAGGCAAGGTTATTGGTGTCGATATGAATAACGACATGCTTGGGTTAGCGAGGTCTTTTCAAAAAGAAATGGCTGAAAAGCTAGGTGCAGATCTTGTGGATTTTCGAAAAGGTTATATTCAGGATCTAGCGCTTGATGTGGAAGCCATGGAATCCTTCCTGGAAAAGAATCCGGTAAACAATATTGATGGTCTCGATGAATTAAATAATTGGCAACAGCAGCAAAAAAATGCCAAGCC
>JBECKS010000173.1:0-10793 GCA_040235395.1 Pseudomonadales bacterium
ATGCAGCTCAGGTAATCGAAACCATAGCCCGGGCAGCCAATTCAGGACAAATTGGTGATGGCAAAATCTTCGTTACTAATCTTGAGCAGGCCGTTCGCATCCGTACGGGTGAAACTGGCAACGATGCGCTTTAAGAGGGAGAAAACGCTCATGGATAAGTATTCAAAACACTTTTTAACAATTCTTGCTTTACCTTTATTAATGAGCTCGGGCTTTGCACAAGCTGACGAGCTTAATGCTGCCAACACCAGTTGGATTCTTACGTCGACTGCGCTCGTGCTCATGATGACCCTTCCAGGACTTTCGCTTTTTTATGCTGGACTGGTAAGAACCAAAAATTCACTATCCGTTTTCATGCAATGTTTTGCCATTGCCTGTGGTGCAAGCCTTGTTTGGCTCATCATTGCTTACAGTCTTGCTTTCAGCGATGGCGGCGACCATAACGCCTGGCTGGGCGGGCTCAGTAATGTCATGTTTGCCAACATAGGCGAAGACACCCTCTCAGGTGATATACCCGAATCGCTTTTTGCACTTTTCCAAATGACCTTCGCAATCATTACACCTGCACTTATTGTTGGCGGTTTTGCTGAGCGCATTAAATTTTCTTCCATGTTTGTTTTCAGCATGCTTTGGCTAGTGCTTGTCTACGCCCCTATCTGCCATTGGGTTTGGGGCGGAGGCTGGCTTGCAGAAAAAGGCTTGCTTGATTTTGCTGGCGGAACTGTTGTGCATATCACTGCCGGTGTTTCAGCAATTGTTGCAGCCATGGTCATTGGAAACCGTAAAGGCTTCCCGGCAACAGCCATGCCTCCCCACAACATGACCATGGTAGTAACAGGTGCCGGCATGCTTTGGGTTGGCTGGTATGGATTCAATGGTGGCTCGGCACTCGCAGCCAATGGAGACGCTGCCATGGCTATGTTAGTTACGCACATTTCTGCAGCTGCTGGCTCTCTGGTGTGGGCGGGCATTGAATGGATTCGGTTTGGCAAACCTTCTGTTTTAGGGATTGCTACAGGCATGGTGGCTGGCTTAGGCACGATCACGCCCGCATCTGGATTTGTAGGTCCCGGTGGTGCACTTGTCATCGGTATCACAGCGGGTGTCGTTTGTTTCTTTGCCACCCAATTCATTAAACGCTCGCTGAAGATTGACGACTCGCTTGATGTTTTTCCGGTTCACGGTGTTGGCGGCATTCTAGGTACTTTGCTTGCCGGTGTTTTCGCCTCTGCTGAGCTGGGTGTGTTTAGTGGTCAGGGATTCAATGAAGGTATGGACATGTCCAGCCAGCTTGCCGTTCAATTTACCGGTGCTTTGGCTACCCTGGTGTACACCGCTGTAGTTACCTTTGTTCTACTTAAGGTTGTGCAAGCGCTGATGGGGCTTCGTGTCTCAGAAGAACATGAGTTGCAAGGGCTTGACCTTAGCATGCACGATGAACGCGGTTACGATCTTTGATTTTGAAATTAGTCAAATTGCTGTACCTGAAAAAGCCGGAGATTCATCCGGCTTTTTTATTTCCTGCTATCAGCATGTAAACTTGTCATACTTGCCTAATTGAAAGCGGCTAGCAGTAAATACGGTCTTAAATAAATAACTTTCAAAAATCATGTAACATGGGAATGAATGATTCTTGCCATTAGTGTAGGTGTAGTGATTGGGCTAGTACTCGGTTTAACGGGTGCTGGTGGTTCAATCTTTGCGCTACCCTTATTGATTCTACTACTCAATGTCGATCCTCATCATGCAACCGTCATTGCATTATGTGCGGTTGCGGCAAGCTCCATCTTTGGAACCATTACAAGACTAAGAAGCAAAGAAATTGTCTGGCTACCTGCAATTATGTTTGCCATCACCGGTTCACTCTTCACACCACTTGGGAGCTGGTTAAACAAACAACTTCCAGACACTGGTATCTTGATTGGCTTCTCTATCATTGTTTTATTTGTTGCTTACAAAATGTGGAAACAGGCCTCAGAAAAACCTCTCGAAACAAAGGTATCAAGAGCACAGGTACCTGAAACACTTACTGAAGCAGACCCCGCTTATTGCGTAATGAATGATAAAGAACAGTTTCAATTTGGCCCTCGTTGTTTCATCGGTATTTCGGGTGGTGCAATAATGGTTGGTGTATTGTCTGGATTGTTTGGTGTGGGTGGCGGCTTTATCATTGTTCCAACATTGATGTTTTTAACAGGAATTAGTATCCAGCAAGCCGTTGCTACATCATTAGTAGTTATCAGTGCTGTTAGCACAAGCGCATTTTTGAGTTTTCTTTTGCAAGACTCGCTTACTATCAGCCCCCTGCTCATTCAAGTCAGTCTTGGTGGCTTAGTAGGTATGACCATGGGAATCATTATTGGAAAAAAAATCAGCGGCCCGCAATTACAAAAAATATTTGCACTAGCAATATTGTTGTTATCTTCACTGGTCATCGCAAAACATTTTCAACTTTTTTAAACAAGGAGTCTTATATGTTGAACGCCGCTTTTGGTGGCCTGTTGATTGGATCAAGCGCTCTCATGCTAATGTTTTTTTATGGTCGTATCGCTGGAATTTCTGATCTTTTTTATTCCGGACTTAATACCATGAACGCCAGAAAGCATGGCACTGAATCCATTATATTTATTTTCGGTTTAATGTTAGGCAGCAGTCTCTATTACTTCATTGCTAATGAAACTTTTCCCTTGCCAGAAGCTTCTTTTCCCTTAGCCATTATTGCTGGTTTTCTTGTTGGCTTTGGCACTCGTATTGGGCGGGGTTGTACAAGTGGGCACGGCGTATGCGGCATAAGCCGTCTCTCCTTAAGGTCTCTCACCGCGACCATTATTTTTATTATTGTCGGTATGCTAACCGTTGGTATTGTTAAACATGTTCTCTAAAGATTTTATGTTAAGTGCCATTATTTATCTTTTAGCGGGTGTCATCTTTGGCATTGGGCTTTCTATATCTGGAATGAATGACACATCCATCGTGAAAGGGTTTCTAGATATCACTGGCGAATGGAATTACTCTTTAGCCTTTGTCATGGCTACAGCAATTGTCATAACAACTGTTGGCTATAGATATCTCTTTTCAAAAGATAAGCCATTGCTAGCTTCAGAATTCAACCTGCCTAAAAGAAGTGAGATTGATAAACCTCTGGTCATAGGGTCCATTATTTTTGGTATTGGGTGGGGGCTTTATGGTTTTTGTCCTGGGCCCGCGCTAGCCTCGTTAGCTTCCTTGAGTCCCTATTCCTTAGCTTTTGTAATTTCAATGGCAGCAGGAATGTTCATGTCAAAGTTTTTAAAAATATAATTTATATTATATTTTAATCACTTTTCCTTCTGGTATTAAATTCATCATTTATTCCAGACAAAAAAAAGACCGCTTAGCGGTCTTTTTTATTTTTATTAAAAATACTATTAACCAAATTGGTTCATAGTATTGTCTTTACCAGATGCTTTTAAAGCAGCCTCTCCAGAGAAATATTCTTTGTGGTCATCGCCCATATCTGAACCAGCCATATTTTGATGTTTAACACAAGCGATGGTTTCCCTGATCTCCTTACGCTGAACATTCTTCACGTAACCCAACATACCTTGCTCTCCAAAATATTCCTTGGCAAGGTTATCCGTTGAAAGCGCAGCAGTATGATAAGTTGGCAAGGTAATCAAGTGATGAAATATTCCTGCTTCCCTTGCTGCATCCGCCTGAAATGACTGAATGCGCTTATCCGCCTCAATACTCAACTCCGTTTCATCGTATTCTGCACTCATGAGCTTGTCTCGATTGTAAGACGAAATATCCTTACCTTGCTCTTTCCACGCGTCAAATACCTGCTGACGGAAATTCAAAGTCCAGTTGAAAGATGGGGAATTGTTATACACCAGTTTTGCATTTGGAATAGTTTTCCGGATTTCATTAACCATTTCGGCAATCTGGCCAACATGTGGCTTTTCAGTTTCTATCCACAACAGGTCAGCACCGTTTTGAAGGCTAGTGACACAGTCGAGTACTACGCGATCTATTCCTGTGCCTGCTTTGAAACGATACAGGTTACTTGGTAAACGCTTCGGTCTCAGTAGCTTGCCACCACGATTCATAATGACATCGCCATTTTCTATTTCTTCAGGAGCAACCTCATCACAATCCAGGAAAGCATTATATTGATCACCTAAATCTCCCGGTTCGTTTGTTATGGCTATCTGCTTGGTTAAACCCGCACCAAGAGAGTCGGTTCTAGCTACGATAATTCCGTTATCAACACCAAGCTCAAGAAACGCATACCTAACCGCCCTGATTTTTGAAAGGAAGTCTGCATGGGGAACAGTAACCTTGCCATCCTGATGGCCGCATTGCTTTTCATCAGAAACCTGATTTTCAATCTGTATACAACATGCGCCCGCCTCAATCATTTTCTTGGCCAGCAAGTAAGTCGCTTCCTCGTTACCGAAGCCAGCATCTATATCAGCAATGATAGGCACAACATGAGTCTGGAAATTTTCAACCTTATTCAATACTTCCTTTTCTTTAACACTATCACCAGCTTCTCTTGCTGCATCCAGTTCCCTGAACAGACCGCCCAGCTCTCGAGCATCAGCCTGACGCAAAAACGTATACAGCTCTTCAATCAACGAAGATACCGCTGTTTTTTCATGCATGCTTTGATCTGGAAGTGGACCGAATTCTGATCTCAAGGCAGCCACCATCCAGCCAGATAGGTAAAGATATCGTCGGTCAGTGCTATTGAAATGCTTCTTAATGGAAATCATTTTTTGCTGGCCAATAAAACCATGCCAACAACCCAGCGACTGAGTGTACTGACTGCTATCGGCATCATAGCGAGCCATATCTGCTCTCATAATGTCGGCCGTATAGCGCGCAATATCAAGACCCGTCTTGAAGCGATTCTGTAAACGCATGCGAGCAGCAGACTCGGCATTAATAGCAGACCAGGTAGGCTCTTTGCTGATTGTTGATGTGAGATTATCGATTTCTGTTTTGTAATTTGACATGGCAACACCTTTTTTAGAATTCAGGTCACTGCTTGAGCGAGTAACCACTGGCTTGCCATACTAAAAAAACAGCATAATAAATACAATTTATATATGTTATTTCGGGTATATAAACGATGAATGAAATTCGTGCAGACCATACTGCTCAAGGCTCTGAGCAATGTCACTCATGGATGTATGCTAAGATTGCTCGAGATAAATTGATTCCAGAGACATTAATCGTGGTCAGTGAAAGCAAGAAAATTGCAGAGAAACACCCCCAACTCATTTTAAGTACAGATAAAAAAGTGAATTCACACATCCAGAGGGAAGATGGTGAGTGGATTATCAATACACTCATGATTGAGGGTGCTGATGTTCCCTTTATCTATAAACGAAAAAAAAGATACAAGTGCCTGAAAGGCAGTCGGGTCAATCTGACTTACTACCCGGAAATCAGGAAGGTTGGTTCGCTGGAAATTGAAACCATGAAAGTCGTTAGTGTAAAACGAGCCTGACGTTAACGCTGCGGCAGCGCTCTGGTTCTTCCGTTCTTATCAATCGCAACAAAGGTCAGAACACCATCGGTAACCTTACGCAATTCATAGGAACCTACGTCGCTTACCCAGACATCAATGTTCACCTGCAGTGAACTTCTACCAATGTTGACAAACTCCGTATAGAAGCCAACCGTGCTTCCCACTTTTACAGGAGATAGGAATGACATGGATTCCATAGAAACTGTTGCCACCCTTCCTTGAGCTCTTCGTTCAGCATAGATGGACCCCGCCAAATCCATTTGAGAGACAATCCAGCCAGCGTAGATATCGCCCATCGTATTCGCATCGTTGGCAGATGCGATGATCTTTAAACTTAATTCACCCTTAGGCGAGGAGGTATCATTCTGTGCTGACATAATCTGTCCCGTTCTTCTAGCTTATCGTCTCTACTTTAATACACTCGGCAACCAGGTCGCAACGGCTGGAAACATTGCAAGGATAACAAGCGCCAGAAGCTGAATCATGATAAAGGGCACGACGCCTTTGTATATTTCCTGCGTTGCAATTCCTTCTGGTGCAACTCCCCTGAGATAAAACAATGCAAAACCAAATGGCGGTGTCAGGAAAGAGGTTTGCAGATTTATGGCAATCATGATGCCCAACCAGACAGGATCAACACCCATGCTAAGAAGAATGGGGCCCACAATAGGAATTACTACAAAAGTGATTTCAATGAAGTCCAGAATAAAGCCCAGAAAAAAAATAACTAACATCACAATCAAACAAGCAGCAAAGACACCGCCAGGCAAGCCATCAAAGAAAGTTCGTATTAATTCATCTCCCTCAAAGCCGCGGAAAACAATCGAAAATAGCGCAGCGCCAATAAGAATCATGAAAACCATTGCTGTCACTTGAGTTGCCGACTGCAAAACTTCTTTTAGTATTGGAACATTTAATTGCCTTTTTAAGAGTGCAAGAATAAATGCACCAAATGCACCAACACCGGAAGCTTCTGTTGGTGTTGCTTCTCCGCTAATGATAGAACCAAGAACCAGAAAAATCAGTAACAATGGTGGCAGCAAACTTCGAAGGACTTCTTTGCCCAAATGTTCACTGTGTAAATCTTCTTCCTTAACTGCAGGCGCATAATCGGGTTTGAACCGTGCCATCAATAAAATATACACAAGATACAAAACCACCAACATCAAACCCGGAAAAATCGCACCCATGAATAAATCACCAACAGAAACTGTCTTTGGTGAAAATATTCCCATGCTCAACTGTGCTTGCTGGTAAGCATTTGAAAGCACGTCGCCTAACAAAACCAAGGCTATAGATGGAGGAATGATTTGACCTAAAGTGCCTGTCGCACAAATTGTGCCTGTCGCAAACGCTGGCTGATAACCACGTTTAAGCATTGTAGGTAAAGACATCAAACCCATGGTTACCACCGTTGCCCCAACAATACCTGTGCTAGCAGCAAGCAAAGCACCAACCAGTGTTACAGAAATAGCAAGGCCACCTTTATATTTACCAAAAAGTTTTGCCATGGTTTCAAGCAGGTCTTCAGCAATTTTTGAGCGTTCAAGTATCACGCCCATTAATACAAATAAAGGCACAGCAATCAGCGTCTGATTGGTAAGAATTCCAAATACCCTGCTAGGAAAGGCGCTTAAAAAACTTGGGTCGAAAACGCCCATCAACATTCCAATGCCTGAAAAAACCAAAGCTGTTCCCGCAAGTGAAAATGCTACTGGATAGCCCATTAATAAAACCAGGCAAACAGCAAGAAAAAGAAGTATCGCCATGTATTCCATCTACATTTTTCCCTGATTGCTTTGAGCGTTTAAATGTTCGGCTTTATGAAAAACAAGCAGGATGTTTCTTATCAATTCAATCAGCGCTTGAAAAAGAAGAACCACAACCATTAAAAGAATTAAGGTTTTCAAAAGAAATACAGCAGGAATACCGCCTGCATCTGCAGATTTTTCTCCTATTTCCCATGAACGTAAAACGTAAGGCCACGCACTCCAGAAACAGAAAACACAAAATGGAATAAGGAGAAACAGTGTGCCGATAATATTTATATACGCTTGCTGTATTTCATTCATTTTCTGGTAAAAAATATCAACACGCACATGAGCATTACGCTGTAATCCATAACCCGCCGCCAAGGTAAAAATGCTTGCATGCAAATAAACGGTTAATTCCTGAAGCGCTATGGATCCCGACTGAAATAGATAACGAATAATAACTACCGTCACTGTTGTTAGCATAAGTAAAAACAGAATGTAGCTAACAGCCTTTCCTATCATCGTACTTATGTTTTCAAGTTTTAATAAAATTTCTTTCATGTGTTTATGCTAATAAATAGTGTAATGCTATTCCCACAAAAACCACTGCGCCTACCCAGTGATTATTCTTGAAGGCCTTGAAACAAAGGTCTTTATCCCGATTTTTAATTAAATACTGTTGATAAACAAAAAAACCTGCCGCAATCACCAAGGAAAAATAAAAATAGGCAGACAGGAACAATTTATTTCCAAGCAATAATAAACTCGTCAGCGCGCTCACCTGTAAAATGCCTATCATTAACTTATCGGCTTCGCCAAACAGAATTGCTGTGGATTTAATGCCTACCTTGAGATCGTCATCACGATCAACCATTGCGTACATCGTGTCGTAGGCAATGGTCCAGAAAACCGTTGCGAGATAAATAAGCCATGCTTCATCGGGCACTTTTTCCTGCTGTGCACTGAAAGCCATTGGAACTGACCAGGCAAAGGCACAACCAAGAACTACTTGCGGCAAATGCGTATAACGTTTCATAAAAGGGTAGATGCTAGCAATCAATAGCGCGCCCATAGACCAGTACACCGTTAAGGTATTTACCTGTAACACCAGAATGAAAGCAATAATGACAAGCACGGCTGCACAAGCCAAAGCTTCCCACGCTTTCACTTTACCGCTCACCAAGGGTCTGTTTTTGGTTCTTTCAACAAAACCATCAACGTGCCTGTCTGCAAAATCATTTATTGCACATCCCGCGCTGCGCATAAGTATGACGCCGCTGAAAAAAATCAGGGTTAAACGAACACCCGGACCACCGTCTCCCGCAATCCATAAGGCCCAGGCCGTTGGCCACAGCAAAAGATAAATACCGATAGGCTTATCAAGACGCATTAATTCAACAAAATCCCATGCTCTGGGATGAATGCGATTAACATACGCTTTAATGGATGTTGCCGGATGCTGCATGTTTTCTAGATTCAACCTCTCTCAATCCGTTTTTAGTCTTGGACATGCTTCCAGAAAAGCTTCTGCCACGAGAATCGGGCATGTCTTGGTATAAAAAACAGAACGCCTCGCCCATGCTTGCTCACTGACTCTACCCCCATGGGATATAAAATCACCAAGTTCTATTTTAGCCAGATCAAAGCGCTCCCTTTTAAGACCGGGATCCTTAAAGAGCGTAGCTCCCAAGGGCTTGGTACCCTGAAACCTTAGGTTCCTCACTTTGCCTCTTAAGCTGTTTAAAGGAATTACACTTCGAGCCATCACCCAGACCTGACCCTGACAGACAAGACTCACCTCCCTAAGCAGCGCAAAATGACGATCGCCAAGCCTAAGACATTGTCGTTCACTGAAACTTGGTCGAGCAACGCCTTGAAATAAGACCTCTACCCTGAAGTCACCCTTACTTGCTTTTATAAGTAACTGGGTCAATGAACCTTCATCCAGAATGTCCTTCAAGCGTTTTTCAGGAATATCCAGTTTCACTAAACCTTTCGGGCTTCGCCACTTAATATCCCGTCTTCCCCTTACTCTAAGGATTCTCTTGCCATGAAAAGCTGGAGGTCTATGTAAAAGGCGAGTATGGGGACTAATCACTAATACGTACTACCGGAGAAAAAACGCGATTCTATCCTATAACGTCAGGCCTTGCCTAAAGCATGAAAACCAGAGTGCTCCTGTCGCTTAAATACAGCAATTCATACAATCAGACTATTGCTTTTTGTGTCTCTGTGCGTACCTTATAGCCCTCTCAAAGAGGGGCTCAAGTACCTTCTTTTATATCACCGATTCCGAATCCGACTGGAGTCGATTTTTTACTTCATTAGTCAGCAGCTAATGATTTCAACGAGGTAGCGTGAATGAATAAGTGGGAATGTATTATTTGTGGTTATATCTATGATGAAGCCTTGGGCGATCCAGATTCTGGTATCGAGCCCGGCACAAAATGGGAAGATGTTCCTGATGATTGGTACTGCCCCGATTGCGGCGTTGGCAAAGAAGACTTTGAAATGATCAAGGTTTAACAAATCCCAAAGATTCAAAAAAGCCAGAAAGAGCCTCCTTACGAGGCTCTTTTTTTCAAACCAGAAAACAAATAGCAAATAGATAGAAAAGAGACAAGACATGAAACCACTCATTATCATTGGAACAGGGCTCGCGGGTTACAACCTTGCAAAGGAATTCAGAAAGCTTGAGAAGGATCGCCCTCTGATAATGTTAACCACCGACGATGGTCACAATTATTCCAAGCCCATGCTTTCAACAGGCTTTACCAAGGCAAAGACAGCCGCTGAGCTTTCAATGAGCGATGCCAAACAAATGGCAGAACAGTTAAATGCTGACATTCGCATTTTCACTGAAGTGAAGGCTGTAGATACTGCTAACAAGACCGTTCAGATTGACAACGAAAGTCTAGAATATAGCGACCTAGTGTTTGCCCAAGGCGCATCTGTGTTCAGACCACCCATGGACGGTGATGGTCAAGATGGCGTCTATAGTGTTAATGACCTGGTTGATTATGCAAAATTTCGCGATGCCCTTGATGGTAAAAAGAAAGTTCTGGTCATCGGCGCAGGCCTAATTGGTTGCGAATTTGCTAATGACTTAAGCAATGGTAGTTTTCAGGTAGAAGTGATTGATCCGGTAGAAAGACCTTTGCAGACACTCATGCCCGAAGCAGCTTCAGCGGCGGTCAAAGCTGGTCTTGAAAGTCTCGGCGTAAAATTCCATTTCGGCGTTTTTGCAAAAACCGTTAGCAAAACTGCAACAGGTTATGAGTTGACACTTTCTGATGACAGCAAGGTTGAAGGCGACATCGTTCTTTCTGCTGTTGGGCTTCGTCCACGAATTCAATTAGCGCAAGATTCAGGTATTGATGTTAACCGCGGTATAAAGACGGATAGATTCCTTAAAACCAGCGCTGACAATGTCTATGCTATGGGGGATTGTGCCGAAGTCGAGGGAAATGTCCTTCTGTTCGTACCTCCATTAATGGCTTGTGCCCGCGCACTCGCTAAAA
>JBECKS010000208.1:0-15484 GCA_040235395.1 Pseudomonadales bacterium
GTCTCTATGGCTTAACAGAAACGACAATTAATCTCGCGCACTACCCTTGGCAAAAGGGTGTATCAGAAGTGGATTGTCAGGGTGGGCTTTTGCCCGTGGGCCGCTTTTTTTCTAATGTCAGTTATCTTGATGAAGGTCCCGAAAGTCAGGAGCTTTGTCTGGCAGGTAAGCAAGTGTTTTCGGGTTATCTTGAAACCTCTGAAGAGGTTCGTGAGAGAAACCAGCAACTGTTTCTCAAAAAGAATGGCTTGTCTTATTTGAAAACTGGCGATCTTTATGTCAAGGATGGGCAAGGCGTGCTACATATTATTGGTCGTTGTGATGATCAGGTTAAAATTAATGGCCATCGTGTAGATCTTAACAAGGTGAGACAGGTGTTTGAGCATGAAAGTCGTTGTCTAGAGGCCTTGGTCCTCGTGCTTGACGATAAGGAGGGTCACAAGATATTGGTGGGTTTTCTGAAAGGTGAAGGTTATGATGTGAATGCCATCCAACAAGCATTGGCTGAGCTGCTACCTTCTTATGAGCGCTTGTCAGCCATCTTTGTTATGGATAATTATCCTTACCTTGTCAGTGGAAAAGTCGATAGATTAGCTTTATGCGATTACGCTAATGCGACATTTCATGACGAGCGGTTTTGAATCGATAACTATAAATTTATTTAATAAGCGAACATACATGAGTGCAGTAGAAAAAAAATTAAAAGCTTCGGATGTCTCCACCTTGGAAAACTATCTTAAGGGGCTTTGGAAAAAACAGTTAAAGATTGACACGGTAAATTCCGATGATGATTTTTTGCTTCTCGGTGCTCAGTCAATTGATATGTTCAGGATGTTAACGCGCATCGAAAATGATTTTGATTGTGAAATTGATTTTGATGCGTTTTTTGAAGATGCCCGTTTATCTGTTCTTCTTAATATTTTAACTAATCAAAAATAAACCTGATGTTAAATGCAACTGAAGTTGACAGGGAGTTAAATGAAATTTTTCAGAAATTGATTGTTCCTAAGGCTGCCGGTCTGGCAGATCAAGTTGATTCTGAAAACCGTTTCCCTTTTGAAGTGTTAGCCTTGCTAAAAGAAAATAAAGTATTAAGTGCTGGAAACGCAGAAAAATTTAATGGTAAGGATATTCATGTGTCACAGCAGGCTGCGCTTTGTCGAACCCTGTCTCATGCCTGTGCATCAAGTGCCATGGTTTTGGGTATGCACTTTATTAAATGTAATGCCTTGAATCGATGGGCGAGCGAAACTTCATTTTTTTCAGACTATTTATTAAAGCAACATGATGAGCAAAGGCTTATTGCATCCATGACCTCAGAAGAGGGCATTGGTGGCGATTTGAGGCACAGTCAGGCAGCTGTCATGATTAATGCCGGTGAATTTAGCATTGAAAAAAGTAGCCCCTGTCTTTCTTACGTTAACGAGGCTGACGATATTTTACTAACCTGTCGCGCTAATGAAGATGCGGCAAGTTCAGACCAGAGGCTTGTATTACTACAAGCGAATCAAATGAAAAAAAATATTGGGCGACAATGGGATGCCATGGGTATGCGTGGAACCTGTAGCCATGCCTGTGTTATTACCGGGCAAGCTGGTATTGAACAGATTGTTGAAACCCCTTTTGCGGTGATAGCCAATCAGGGAATGATTCCTGATGCGCATTTAATCTGGTCAAGTATCTGGTTGGGCATTGCAGAAGATGCCTATAACAAGGCGAAAAAGGTCAGTCGAAAACAATTTATTAGTGAAGAAGGAACTGTTTCAGGTAGCGCTCGCTTACAGAATGAAATGCAGAATCTTCTACTTTCACTCGAAGCGCAGATTACACAACTTGGCGAGCAATATGTACTTGCACTTAAAGATGCTGACGATAAATTCCTGAGAAGTTCTGATTTCGCGATTAAAGTAAATAGTTTGAAAATGAATGCTTCCATGATGACGAGGGATGTTTGTCTTAAGGCATTAGAAGTTTGCGGTATTGCTGGGTACAAGAATGATGATGAGTTGAGTGTTAGTCGTAACATTCGTGATGTTTTGTCTGCCAGTGTCATGGTTTCCAATGAGCGATTGATTACTGTTAATGCGGCACGTTTGATGTTGTAGGTTGAAGAAGTTACAGAGGAAAAAAAGAGACAGGTGAAAAATGAACAAAAGTAACAATGAACAAACTCATATTCCCTGTGCAATTGTCACGGGCGCTTCTTCAGGAGTTGGTCAAGCGACTGCAAAAGTATTGGCAGCAAATGGTTACAATCTCGTATTAACTTATCAATCGAATGAGAAAGGTATTGAGGAAACAAGAGCCCTTTGTGAATCGGAATGGAATGATGTTCAGGTGGTAACGGTTAAAGGAGATATCGCCAATGAAGAGCACTGTGAGCATATTGTTGATCGTGCCATCAAGCATTTTTCTCGCGTGGATGTCTTGGTTAACAATGCTGGCACCACCAAGTTCTGTAATCATCATGATCTGGATGGCTTGCATGTGGAGGATTTTCAACGAATTTTTGCGGTGAATACTATCGCACCATTTCTGTTAACCCGTTCTGTGCAGAAAATCATGGCAAAACAGGAAGGTGGTGTGGTCGTGAATGTGGCTTCCACAGCAGGAATAAATGCCATTGGAAGTTCGATTGCTTACTGTGCTTCCAAAGCAGCCTTGCTCAATATGACGAAATCCCTCGCTCGCGTGCTTGGCCCTGAAATTCGAATTAATGCGGTTTGTCCTGGTTTTATTCAAGGTGACTGGCTAAAGGATGGTTTGGGTGAACAGGCCTATGAAAAAATCAGGGAGAGAACAGAAGCTGCTTCGCCTTTAAAAGCCACAACAACAGCGGACGACATTGCTGAAGCAATCTGGATGTTAATTCAGGGTCCTGGGCTTATGACTGGTGAGCACATCGTAGTGGATGCAGGAAAATCACTGTAGATGTAACTTCGATGTAAAAATCTCACTGTAATTCGAGATTCAGCAAAGACGAAAGTTCACCGATAGCTTTTTCAGGTTCGCTAACCTTGATGGTGGTAATGCCAAGTGCATGAGCTGATTTAAGATTACGGCCAATATCATCGAGAAAAATAGTCTGTTCTGGTAACAATTCCATGATGTTAAGCGTTAATTTGTAAATTTCAGGATCAGGTTTCTGCAAGCCAACTTTTGCAGATTCAATAAAGACATCAAAGTATTCTTGAATCTGTTCGCCAAATCCTTTCTTACTATCATTTTCTACCCAGTTATTGGTCAGCGCGGCAACCTTGAGTTCATTTTGTTTCAGTATTTCGATGGCCTTTAGCATGTTCTGGTTGACGCCCATGGACCGATTAACTTCCTGCATTAATTCTCTTGAACTGAAATTACTGGCACCCGCTAATGCAATTTCTTTATCAAAGGCTGAGAAAAATTCTTCGCCCATGGCAAGCAAACCGCGTTCCAGTTTTGACCATGCGCTGTCTTCACCATTACGTACAATCATTCTGTTAAGGAAATTATGTTCAAGCCCGTGTTGTTTTTCGAGTTTTGAAAAGGCTTGCATGGGTGAAGAAAAAACAACACCACCCAAATCAAAAATAACACCCTTATAGTTTTTCATGCTTGTGCTCTTTCCCATGCAAGATTGCCAACAGCTGCAGCAAAAGCACCAAGAGTTTTTGCATTTTCTGAACTGGCATTGCCGTCAACGCCGCGTTTGTAAACGCCTTGAATGATGGATGCAAAACGGAAAAAAGAAAAAGCGAGATAAAAATTCCAGTGATCGATGCCACTTCGCCCTGTGTGCTTGCAGTAAAGATCTAGATACTCCTGTTCGCTAGGAATGCCAGAATCTTTGATATCCTTGAGTGCTAGACCTCCTGATGTATTCAGATAGTAGGGCATGCAGTTGTAAGAAAGGTCTGCAAGCGGATGTCCGAGTGTTGAAAGTTCCCAGTCGAAAACAGCAATGATTTTATTTTCATCTTTATCAAACATCATGTTGTTTAATAGATAGTCGCCATGAGCAATGCCAGAAGAATTGTCTGCAGGAATATTTGCAGGTAACCACTTCATCAGATTTTCCATGCTTTCGATTTCGTCCGTTTTTGCGGCGACATACTGTTTTGTCCATCGACCAATCTGTCTTTCAAAATAATTTCCGGGCTTTCCAAAATCTTCAAGACCGTAATCGGAAGGATTGATACCATGTAGTTGAGCCAGCACACGATTCATTTCTTCATAGATTTCGCGCTGGTCAGCGTTGGAAAAACCTTTCAAGGTTGGATCTTTAATGAGCCTTCCATCCACATAGTCCATCACGAAAAAGGTGGTACCAATAATTTCCTGATCTTCGCAAAGCACCCTCATGTTGGGAACGGGACAGGGAGAATCTTTCAAGGCGTGCATGATACGGTATTCACGTTCCACCATATGTGCTGAAGCAAGGAGTTTGCCTGGTGGTTTCTTTCTGAGTACATAGCGCTTCCCGGCAGATTCCAATAGATAGGTAGGGTTGCTTTGGCCACCTTCAAACTGTTTAACGCTCATATCATTACCAAAGCCTTCGATGGTTTTGGCTAGGTAATCGGCGAGTTTTTTCTCGTCAAATCGGTGTGCATCCCTGACGTCAGTAAGTTGTTCTCCACTCATGAAAGACTCCTTTTCAAGTCCGTTGCAGTTAAAGAGTCGAGATGCTAACAGTGGAGTGCGGGCAAGGCAAAGTCACGGATTCCATAAAAGTCATGCAATCCTGATTCATGAAAAATCCAGACAGCCACCGCTCAAGTGAAGCTAATGATAAAAGACTTTGATAAACTCTGAATGTTCATTGTGTGTGGAGATAAGTTATGGGTATAAGCGGAATAGGACCAGGTTCACTACTGCTAATTCTTGCAATTGTATTGTTGGTTTTTGGTACCAAACGTTTACGCAACATAGGAAGTGATGTTGGCGGTGCTGTGAAGGGCTTTAAGGATGCCATGGATGAAGATAAGGAAAAACTGTCTGACCAGGCTGAGCAGGAACAGCAGCGAAGCGAGTCAAAACAGAATAGTGAGAATCACTAGTTCAAGGTGGGCTTGAAGCAGGGCTGATTCATGTTTGATATTGGATTCCTCGAACTGCTGGTGGTTGCGGTAACGGCCTTGCTTGTTCTAGGACCTGAGCGCCTGCCATCAGTTGTTCGTCAGCTTGCTCAATGGCTCGCCAAGTCCCGCCATTTTGCCAATCAGTTAAAGGATGAGTTTGAGCGTGAGGCTAACCTTGGCGAAATGAGGGCTTCCCTTGAAAAGCAGAAAAGGGAATTTGAAGCGCAGTTAAAAACCTATGAAAAAGAATTGGAGGAGCTAAATCCGAAAGCGCCTCTTATCAATCCTGCTGAAAGTAAGCTTGAAGAAATCCAGTCGGGTGTTAAGAAAAATGATTGATCCCGAGACAAAAACAGAAGAGGCGCTTCCTCTAGGTTCAGATGAGGCGAGAGAAGGTGAAATAGAGGATGCGCTTGCAGCAGGACCTCTAGTGAGCCATTTGATTGAGTTGCGTGAGCGAATCATGAAAAGCCTTTTGGCTGTGTGCCTGATTTTTCTGGGACTTTTCTATTTTGCGAATGATATCTATCAGTTGCTGGCTGTGCCTCTACAGGCTCAACTACCTGAGGGCAGCACCATGATTGCCACAGGTATTGTTTCTCCTTTTCTTGCACCTTTTAAATTAACTCTGGTTGTGTCTTTGTTCCTGTCGATGCCAATTATTCTGTATCAAGTGTGGAGTTTTATTGCTCCAGGTTTGTATAAGCACGAAAAGCGATTGGCTTTACCGCTACTTTTCCTGAGTGTTGTACTTTTTTATCTAGGCATTGCTTTTGCCTATTTCGTTGTTTTTCCTTTAGTGATGGGCTTCCTCATGAATGTGGGGCCTGGTGGTGTGCAGGTCATGCCCGATATCAACGAATATCTGGCCATCGCTCTAAAACTGTTTTTTGCTTTTGGTTTAGCCTTTGAAATTCCTGTAGCAACTATCCTGCTGGTTTGGAGTGGTGCTGTCAGTCTTGATTCGATTAAGGGAAAGCGTGCCTATGTGTTGATTGGCTGTTTTGTGCTTGGCATGCTATTAACACCACCTGATGTTGTTTCACAAATTATGTTGGCGGTGCCTATGTATGCACTGTTTGAACTCGGTATTCTGTTCAGTCACCTGAAACCTGAATCTGACAGGGAAGAATA
Organism: Pseudomonadales bacterium; assembly: GCA_040235395.1. GTDB lineage: Bacteria > Pseudomonadota > Gammaproteobacteria > Pseudomonadales > JBECKS01 > JBECKS01. Next base: position 6,195 of record JBECKS010000208.1, read on the forward strand.
AGTAGGCAAGGTTCAGGACTCGTTTTCCTCTTGCTCTGTTCTTGAGTCTTTTTCCTTGTTCAAGGCATCCTGTTTTGCATATCCAGCAAGAATGGGCCATAGCATGCCAATATTCATGGTTGCAATCAGGATTGGAATAATCTTGGCCGCCCATTCATTTCCACAAGCTTCGCCTTCCTGGCAGAGAACAAAAGTAGAGCTGTAAATTAGCAGTATTACCAGTATTTCAGCGATACATGCACCGAGAATCATCCATTTCGAATGTTTGTAAATCGCCAGCGGGATTGCTAGAGAGAGCAGCGTGAAAAATGAGTAAATCAACAAGGTAGTCATGCGTTTATTATAACCTGAGTAAAAGCATCTGGATGAAATTATTGATTTAAAGCAAAGGAAAGAAACTTTAGTGATTCCCTGCTGCTTCAAAAGGGAGATTTGGCTAAAAAATTCCCCCCTGTCTATTGGCATATAAAGACAAACTCCCTATACTTCGCCCCGAGCAAAACAGAGCATGAAGTGCCGTTAATTCAACTGCTTAGCGGTTTCCCTTAGGGGGTTTCTCTTAAATTTCTTCATTTAATGCCACAGAGAATGATTGGCTTACTGAATCATTTCTCTGGATAAGTAAGCAATATGGTAGAGCTCGCTCATGCTAGTCGTTTTTTCAGCCGCATCCCTTAAGTGGGAAATTAATGCCTGAAAGATTCGAAGAAAACAGATTAATGAGAATTTTTACTTTGGATTTTTAACTATGAATCTATTTCAAAACCGCTCGCTTTCCCTTCCTGGTTTTTTTCTTCTTCTCCTGTTGAGCCCAGTCACTGCATTCGCAGATATGGCGATGAACATGCCTGTGGGTGTTTCCACTATCAGTAGGGAAATCTATGGCCTGCACATGTACATTCTTTACATTGTATGTGCGATTGGTGTGGTGGTGTATGGCGGAATCCTCTATACGATTATTAAATACCGTAAATCAAATGGTCAGGAGCCAGCTCATTTTACCCACAGTCTCAAAGTTGAATTACTTTGGACAGCAATTCCTACCGTCATCCTGATTGCCATTGCCATTCCTGCAACAGACACCCTAAGAAAAATCTATGACTCATCAGAATCCGATTTGGACATCATGATTACGGGTTATCAGTGGAAGTGGAAATACGAATATGTTGGAGAAGGCGTAAGCTTTTTCAGTAATCTGAAAACACCTCTTGAGCAAACAGAGATGGGCAGCACAATTGAAAAGAATGAAGCTTATCTCAGGGAAGTTGATAATCCCTTAGTTATTCCATCAGATAAGAAGGTCAGGTTCCTGATTACCGCAAACGATGTAATTCACGCTTGGTGGGTGCCTGATTTTGGTGTGAAGAAAGATGCTATTCCTGGCTTTATTAATGAAACCTGGGTCAAGGTTGAAAAACCTGGTCACTACACAGGTGCATGTGCCGAATTGTGTGGCAGAAACCACGGGTATATGCCGATTGAAGTCATTGTGAAGACCCCTGAAGATTATCAAGCCTGGTTGGACTCTAAAAAGCAGTCAAATCAGAAGCAGGCTGCTGCTGCACAGGAAGCTGCAAAGAAAGAATGGACTTTGGAAGATCTCGTCGCCCATGGTGAAGAGGTATACGAAACAAATTGCGCAGCTTGCCATCAGGGAAATGGAGAGGGGATTCCTGGCGTATTCCCTGCATTAAAAGGCAGCAAGATTGTAACTCAGGATAAGAAAGCACATATCAACATTGTACTGGGTGGTAAGAACAATATGCCTTCATTCAAGGCTATGTTGAACGACGTTGATATAGCAGCAGTTATTACCTTCGAAAGAAACTCCTGGGGTAATAACACTGGGGAGATGGTTTCCCCAGCTGACATTGCTGCAAGCAAGTAAACAAGATAGTTAGCAAATATTCCTCATTAACATTTTTAGATAAGTAGCGGAAAGAAATCATGGGTGAACATCACGGTCCAGCTAAAGGTATAACTCGGTGGCTTTATTCAACTAACCATAAAGATATTGGTACTTTGTATTTATGGTTGAGTCTGATCATGTTTTTTATGGGTGGCGTTTATGCCATGTGCATTCGTCTTGAACTCTTACAGCCAGGCATACAGTATTTTGATCCAAGTTTATACAACCAATTCATTACCTTGCATGGTCTGATCATGGTTTTCGGTGCAGTTATGCCAGCCTTCGTGGGCCTGGCTAACTGGATGATTCCCATGATGATTGGTGCGCCAGATATGGCATTGCCAAGGATGAACAACTGGAGCTTCTGGATTCTTCCTTTTGCATTTTCCATGTTGTCGTTAACAACCTTGATGCCTGGTGGTGGTCCGAACTTTGGTTGGACTTTCTATGCACCTCTTTCAACTACTTTTGCCCCACCTAGCACTACCTTCTTTATTTTTGCAGTTCATATGATGGGTGCATCTTCAATTATGGGTGCAATCAACATCATCGTGACTATTCTAAACCTGCGAGCTCCAGGTATGACGCTAATGAAAATGCCTCTGTTCGTTTGGACTTGGTTAATCACTGCATTCCTTCTGATTGCTGCTATGCCTATTCTGGCAGGTGCGGTGACCATGATGCTTTTTGATATTCACTTTGGTACCAGCTTCTTCTCTGCAGCGGGTGGCGGTGACCCAGTACTGTTCCAGCACGTATTCTGGTTCTTTGGTCACCCTGAGGTATACATCATTATTCTTCCTGCTTTTGGTGTGGTTTCTCAGATTTTCCCAACTTTTTCTCGCAAGCCATTGTTTGGTTATGTGTCGATGGTTTATGCAACAGCAGCGATTGCAATTCTGTCGTTCATCGTTTGGGCTCACCATATGTTCCTGGTAGGTATGCCTTTCGTTGGTGAAGCATTCTTCATGTACGCAACGATGCTGATTGCGATTCCAACGGGTGTAAAAGTCTTTAACTGGATGACTACCATGTTCAAAGGTGCCATTACTTTTGAAACTCCGATGTTGTTTGCGATTGGTTTCCTTGTGTTATTCACCTGTGGTGGTTTTACCGGTTTGATGTTGGCGATTGGTCCTGCAGATTTTCAATACCATGATTCTTACTTTGTGGTAGCGCATTTCCATTATGTGTTAGTGCCAGGCGCTATTTTCTCTGCGATGGGTGCAACCTATTACTGGTTACCTAAGTGGACGGGGAATATGTATAACGAGACGCTTGGAAAAGTTCATTTCTGGTTATCATTTGTCTCTATCAACGTTCTATTCTTCCCGCAACATTTCCTCGGATTGGCGGGTATGCCACGAAGAATTCCTGATTACGCCTTAGCGTTTGCTGATTTCAACTTCTTGTCGAGTATTGGTGGATTTGTTTACGGTGCTTCTCAATTGATATTTGTCTATGTTGTTATTCAGTGTATTCGTGGTGGAACAGGAAAAGTTTCTGAGAAACCTTGGGATGGAGCGGTCGGTCTTGAGTGGACGCTGTCTTCACCTCCGCCATATCACAGTTTTTCAACACCGCCAGATCCAAAACTGATTCCTGATTTGCACTAATCAAGAGCTCAATTTAGGTGGAGGAGAAAACAAGCAACAATAAAAAGCTCGCGTTCAAGTTAACGTCAGTTGTTGTTTTAATGTTTGGTTTTGCTTTTGCCATGGTGCCTCTCTACGACGTTTTTTGCGAAGTGACAGGCTTAAACGGTAAAACAGGTGGTCAAGTCAGCGTTGATGAAGGCTCTTCTTCAACCAAGGCAGATGAGGAAGTCAGGGAAATAAAAGTGCAATTCCTGGCGATGAATAATGAAAATGCTCAAGTGGACTTTGGCCCTGTTCAAAGTTCAGTGGTTGTGAAACCTGGTGAAGTGACAGAGGTATATTACAAGGCTGTCAATCTTACCAACAGCATCATGACAACACAGTCTGTGCCGAGTGTTTCTCCGCTACAGGCAGCAGAGTTTCTAAAGAAAATTGAGTGTTTCTGTTTCAAGAATCAAACACTCGCGGTAGGCGAAGAGAAGTTGATGCCTCTTCGTTTTTATATTGATAAAGAACTACCAGAAGAGATAACAAAAATTAGTCTGAATTATACGATTTTTGATATTACGGAAGTAAAAGAAGGCGATGAACCTGTACATCAGGAACATAGCACTCACCAAAGTTAACTTTTTTATACTACATTTAGGAAAGAGTAATGAGCAGCAACTACTACATCCCAGATCAAAGTAAATTCCCCATCCTGATGTCGGCCAGCATGTTTACCATGTTGTTTGGCTTTGCTTTCGTCTTAAACAGTATTAAAGGTGACAGTCTTTCTCATATTTCTGTCGTTGCGGCAGTACTTGGTTTACTAGCAATCTGCAGTATTACTTTTCTTTGGTTAAGAACGGTTGTTGTAGAAAATATTGAAGGTCACACATCGGCTCAGCTTCAAAAATCTTTTTATATTGGTATGGGCTGGTTCATTTTCTCAGAAGTATGTTTCTTTGCAGCCTTTTTTGGTTCTTTGTTTTATGTTCGTGTATTAGCAGTGCCCTGGTTAGGTGGTGAAGGTGATAGAGGTTCTTCGAATCTTCTTTGGGAATGTTTTAACGCTGCCTGGCCTTTAATTCAGACGCCTGATCCTGAGCAGTTTCCCCCAATGAAAAATGAAGTTGTTGATCCATGGGGTATTCCATTTATCAATACCTTATTGCTGGTGTCTTCTTCCTTCTTTATTCATTGGGCTGAAGGTGCAATGCATAAGGGCGAGCGTCAGAAGATGATTCTCTGGTTGGTGGCTACCTTAGCTTTTGGTTTCACCTTCCTGGCATTTCAAGCCTATGAATATCACCATGCATGGACTGAACTACTATTAAGATTACACTCTGGTATTTACGGCTCAACCTTCTATTTGCTGACAGGTTTCCACGGCATGCACGTTACGCTTGGAGCCATCATGGTATCGGTTGTGTTCTTAAGAACCTTAAGTGGTCACTTCTCCAAGGAAAATGAGTTCGGTTTCATGGCAGCATCGTGGTACTGGCACTTTGTTGATGTAGTATGGATTGGCCTATTTATCTTCGTTTACGTCATGTAAAAAAGGTTTAAGGAAAGAAGGCGGTAAGGCTCTAGCTTTATCGCCTTTTTTTTTGAGTGCTAAAACTGCTATATTCCTTTCACAACAATTCACAAGGAGAGTCTCATGAAAAAATCATCATCATCATTATTAACGAGTGCATTATTGTTTGCATTTATCACGAGTCAGGCATTTGCTGCAGAAGTGTTTATTGTTTCTCCGCAAGACGGAGACAAAGTATCCGCTACCTTCACCGTTAAGTTTGGTGCCAAGGACGTTGATATTGTTCCAGCTGGAACAGATCAAGCAAACAGCGGTCATCATCACCTGATTGTAGATGGCGAGCTTCCAGCTTTAGATAAACCTATGGGCGCAGACGTTAAACACTTTGGTAAAGCACAAACCGAAACGGAATTAACACTTGCTCCAGGTAAGCACACTTTACAGTTGATTCTGGGAGATATGGCACATACACCACATAAGCCAGCTATTTACTCCAAAAAAATCACTATTGAAGTTGCTGAGTAGATTTGTAAAACGAAACTGGGCTCTGTTTTGATTAGGGATCATAAACCTTATTGGTTAAAAATATTGATTAAGCGCTTTGAGCGCTGGTGGGCACGTAAGTTCTTACGACCAAATTTTACTTATATGGGTACCGGATTCGATATTCTGAGACCATGGAATGTAGAAGTAGCAGGCCCCAATATTCGTATCGATGACTATTCGCACATCATAACCACCAAAACACGCCACGTTGTCATTTGTACCTGGACTCATGGTCAACAAGAAGGAAAGATTGATATTGGTAAGCACGTTTTGATTTGCCCTGAAGTAAGAATCAGTGCCGCTAATAGTATTGTTATCAAGGATAATGTCATGCTTGCTAATGGTTGTTATGTCAGTGACGCCGATTGGCACGGTATTTATGATCGAACAAAAATCATTGGTAACTCTGCACCCGTTGTTCTTGAAAATAACGTCTGGTTAGGTGATCGCGTAACAGTCAATAAGGGCGTCACTATTGGTGAAAATAGTGTTATTGGAGCCTATTCAAATGTCACCAAGGATATTCCTGCTAATGTGATTGCGGGTGGGAATCCCTGTCGTGTAATCAGGGAGCTTGATCCCAATGAGCCTCTTGTCACAAGAGAAGCTATGTTTAGAGATTACGAAAAACTTCAGAAAGATATCGATTACTTCGAGCACTACAACCTAGATAAGAACACGTTTCTCGGCTGGATTCGCTCAATATTTTTTCCTCAAGTTGGTGATTAATCCAGTATGCAAATTTCTATTGATATCGATTCTGTTAAGGGTTTCCTTGCTAAAGATGAAGCTGAAGCGCTGTACCAACATGGTTTGGAGCAATCCCTTAAGGCACCTTGCCTTGAAATTGGAAGTTACTGTGGTAAATCAACGATTTATCTAGCTAGTGCTTGTAAGCAAAACAATAGTCTTCTTTATGCAGTTGATCATCACCGTGGTTCAGAAGAACATCAGTTAGGTGAGGAATATCACGATCCTGATTTATACAATCAGCAAGACCAATTGATGGATAGCTTTACAGAATTCAGAAGGAACGTAAGAAAAGCCGGTTTGGAAAGTCACGTTGTTCCTTTGGTATCTACCTCGGAAATTGCCAGTCGTTACTGGAGCATTCCTTTATCAATGGTGTTTATTGATGGCGGGCATAGCATTGAAGCGGCGATGATGGATTATCGTTCCTGGGCCCCTCATGTGATTAAGGGGGGTGTCCTTGCCATTCACGATATTTTTCCTGATCCAAAGGATGGTGGTCAGGCACCTTACGATATTTATAAGTTGGCTTTAGCGTCTGGATTATTCGAGGCCTTGCCCACGGTTAACACTTTGGGTCTTTTGAAACGGCTCTAACAGGTTCACTTCAGAAAAAATTCTAGAAGCTGGAGTTGCGTTGGTGAGTGCATCAGCTGCAAGTAACACCGCTCCTGCTGTCCACGTTGGTTTTTCTTCAGGCCAGACGGCTTGATCACGAAAAACCCAACCCGTCCAGTAAGCGCCATCATGATCGCGATAGTTATGTAGCCAGCTAAAAAGTTGTGAGGCTTTTTGCTTTTCACCTGCTGCAAGAAGTGCCATCACAAGTTCACAGGATTCTGCGATGGTTACCCAAGGTTCATCAGAAACACAGCGACAACCTAAACCATCCACTACAAAAGTATTCCACTTTTCTGAAATTCTGTTTTTTGCATCCTGACCTTTGATAACACCTGCAAGCACAGGATAGAACCAATCCATTGAAAAACGGCTTTTGCTTTCCCATGTGCGGTCAAAGCGTTCAGGGTGTTTAAGAATGGCATTATGTAATTTCTTACGTGCCTTTACCCAATCCGATTTTTCAATTTTCAGGGTAGTCGCAATATTGATTGCGCACTCAAGACTTTTATAGATGGAACTGTTTCCAGTGAGAAGGGCGTCTTCATCAATACCCTTGATGGAATCGACGGCCCAATAAATTTCTCCATACTCACTTTGTAGTGAAAGTACAAAACCGATAGCTTGCTCGACACAGCTCCACATTTCTTTCAGGAAGTTTACATCTTCAGTAATCAGATAGTGGTGCCACACACCCGTCGCCACATAAGCAACGAAGTTGGTTTCTTTTCTTGTTACACCTTCAGCGACAACACCATGTTGATAACCTGCCCACCAGGAACCGTCTTCAAGTTGCTCATTCCTGAGCCATTTAAAGGCTAAGCGAGCTTCTTCTATTTTTCCGCCAATGCTAAGCCCCATTGCCGATTCAACATGATCCCAGGGATCCATAGTGCTGCTTTCAAACCAGGGAATGGCGCCATTCTCGAGCTGCACCGAGGCGATATACTCAGTGGTCGGGCGAAAGTATTCTTTCGGATAACCTTTGGCGAGATAGATCTTAGTCACTAGCAGGCTCGTTGTTGAAGTACATGACCAGGCTTTTTCCAATCAGAGGGTTTAGCGCTTTGTCCATTAAACGGGTAGCTACGGGTTTTTTCATCAAATCCCATACGAGAAGCTCATGATACAGTTTAACAGGTGCTGCGTCATCATTGCCCCAGAACAGGCATTTCAACCACCAGTAGGGAGAGTGCAACGCATGAGCCCAATGTTTCTCTTTAAAGCTGAACCCTTGAGAAACAATGTCATTTTTCAGCGCTTTCTCCTTAAAGATACGAATGTGACCGCCTTCATTAGCATGATATTCATCACTGAGTGCCCAACAGATACGTTCGGGAAGATAGCGGGGAACGCTGGCAGCAAACTGGCCATTAGGTTTTAGTACACGTTTGATTTCCTTCAGAACGGCAAGGTAATCAGGAATGTGTTCCAACACTTCCGAACAGATGACTTTATCAAAGGTATTGTCAGCGAATGGAAGTACCATGCCATTTGCCTGAATAATGCTTAAGTGTTTTTCGGCATCATCACTTTCAAAATCCTTGAATCGTTCCTGTGTAATTTTTAAATCAGAAAAACTCAAATCAACGCCAACAGCATGAACATGTTCAAGCATGTAGGCAGTTATGGCATGGCGTCCTTCACCACAGCCAAGATCCAGAATCCTGTCACCTTTTTCGAGCTTGAATTTGTCGAAGTCTACAGTCTGCATGAATTCACTTTTTTCTGGATTGATTTTCTTCGATTACTTTCAGGTAATAAGCGGTCATTTGTAGTGCAGAACGTTTCCATGAAAACTTTTCCAGGATTCGTTCACGACCTTTAATGGCTAATTCTTCTCGAAGTTTTTCATCGTTAAGAAGTTGTTCTATGGCATCGGCCAGTGCTTTCGAGTCTGCTGTTGGTACAAGAATTCCAGCGTCACCAACAACTTCAGGAAGTGAACCACCTCTTGTGGAAATTAATGGCACACCGCAAGACATCGCCTCACCAGCAGGCAAACCAAAACCTTCATAAAGTGAAGGTACAACAGCAAGAGTTGCTTCAGCGTAAAGTTCACGAATTTTCTGTTCGCTGATACCACTCATGAAAATCAGTTTATCTTTTATGCCCAACTGATTAATCAGTCTTTCTGTATGACCGCCAGGTTTAGGTTTTCCAATCACTAATAATTCCAGTTCAGGATAAAGCTTTTCTAGAGAAGCAAATGCTTTCAATAAATAATCCAGTCCTTTTAGTGGTGCATCGGCACTTGCCGTTGCCATGATGCGAAAGTTTTTTCTTTTTATTTCAGGTATGGGGCTAAAGGCTTCAGTATCAATACCGTTGTAGACAAGATCTAAAG
>JBECKS010000031.1:0-20029 GCA_040235395.1 Pseudomonadales bacterium
CAAAAAAACCTGCCGCTAAAAAACCAGCCGTAAAAAAATCAGCTGCTAAAAAACCTGCCAGCAAAAAAGCCAGCGTTAAAAAATCTGCAGCAAAAAAGCCTGCTGCTAAGAAACCAGCCGCAAAAAAACCTGCCAAAAAAACAGCAGTAAAAAAAACCGCTGCCAAGAAACCAGCCACAAAAAAACCTGCGGTAAAGAAAAGCAGCGAGAAAGCGACTCCTAAAACAAAGGCTGTAAAAAAACCTGCTGAAAAGAAATCAAGCACGCCACAAAAACGTGGTATCAAGATTGTTGCTAGCAATGTTCGCACTAAAAAAGCTGCCGACGGCCCAGTAGTTACTCCTTACAAGGAAAGAAAAGGAGAAAACTACATGAACAAAGCTCAGATAGATCACTTCATCAAGATTCTGAGCGACTGGAAAATGGAGCTAATGGAAGAGGTAGACCGTACGGTTCATCATATGAAAGATGAATCTCACAACCTTCCGGATCCAAATGATCGTGCTTCTCAGGAAGAAGAATTCAGCCTTGAGCTCAGAACACGCGATCGTGAAAGAAAACTCATTCGTAAGATTGATAAAACGCTTGAGTCCATCCAGAAAGATGAATACGGCTATTGCGAAGACTGTGGTATCGAAATTGGTATCCGCAGACTCGAAGCACGTCCAACTGCCACGCAATGTATCGATTGCAAAACACTCTCTGAGTTGAAAGAGAAGCAGACTCTGTTATAGATTTTCTTACTCGAAAATCCTCCTAAACCTAAAGGGCGCTAATGACAGAACAGTCAAAACCGCCAACACAGCAACTAAAGAGCAAAGCCTATGTTGGTCGCTTTGCTCCTTCACCTAGCGGCCCCCTTCATTTTGGTTCTCTGCTAACTGCTATAGCAAGTTATCTGGATGCTCGCGCTCATCAGGGAAAATTCCTGTTACGCATTGATAACATTGACCCACCTAGAGAAATTGAAGGTGCATCTGAAGATATCATTCAATGCCTGCAAGCCTTCTCCCTGAACTGGGATGGTGAAGTGATTTATCAAAGTGATCGTTATCCTTTATATCTGGATTTCCTGATAACACTCATCAAAAACGATTTGGTTTACCCCTGTGAATGCAGTCGCAAGCAACTGGCTGATCATAGCCAGTATCCTGGCACCTGTAGAAAAATCCTAAGCACTCAGCAAAAACAGAGCTTGATTGATGAGCTGCTTTCCGACAGTGAGCATGTGCTTCAAAAAGGGAAACCTAGCCAGTTAATTCCGCTATTGAGCCATTACAGCTTAAGGCTCAACACGCAGGATTTTAAAAAAGAAAAACTCGATTTCATCGATAGCATTCAGGGAAGCCAACATTATCCAGAAGACTTCGGTGACTTCATCCTGTTAAGAAAAGACAGACTCCCAAGTTACATGCTTGCTTGTGCAGTTGATGATATATATGACGGTATTACACATATCATTCGAGGAAATGATTTACTCGAATCCACATTCTGGCAACGCTGTCTACAAACGTATTTTCTGGAGCTTGACTCTCAACGCCATTCAGCAAACATGACTTTGGATTTTCATTACGGACATCTTCCCGTCATTACCAACGAACTGAATCAGAAACTCAGTAAACAACATCATGCACCTGCCGTTAACGCTCACGAAGCAACGCAAACCTTATTAAGTGCACTACGGGCACTCAATCAGCAAATTCCAGATACCATTGCAGAAACCAGCATCAGCAACATTCTTTCATGGGCAACAGAGCACTGGCGCATTGAAAAAATTCCTGCAGAAAACATCGTTTTTAACAGCCTCAAAGGCTGAAATTCCGTTTTCAAAAACCCTGCCTCATGCGTATGATAAGGTTTCGATAGGAAATCTCTTCAGACACTGCTAATCATGTACGCCAACAGACTGATTCTCTTTCTCACCATTACCGCTTTCCTGATTTCTCCATTGTTAATTGATTGGTATGCCTCCGTTCTGGAAAACTGGTATGAACCCTTTATTGCATGGTCAGTCCTGATTGTTATCTCGTTCTGGATGATGAGGAGTAAGGACCTCAATGATTAGTCAAAGCCTTCTCTTCCTTATTGGCTCAATCTATCTCGGCACCTTATTCTTTATTGCCTATGCGAGTGAACGCGGTCTGATCCCAAAAAAAATAGTGGATCATCCTTTCGTTTTTGTACTCTCTCTTGGTGTGTATGCAGGTGCCTGGACAATCTATGGCGCCGTGGGTTTTATCCAGGAATCAGGTTACAACTACCTGACCTTTTATTTAGGTATTTGCGCAGCTTTCTTTTTTGCGCCTGTCATGCTGACACCTTTTTTTCAGCTCGCCAAAACCTATCAATTACATTCCCTTGCTGATTTGTTGACCTTTCGTTACCGCAGCCCTTTTCTTGGAAAAGTCGTCACTGTCGTGATGTTCATTGCCATCACCCCTGTGCTTGCAGCACAAATCCAGGCTGTTGCCACCTCCATTAAATACATTACTGTGGGCGGCTCCACCAACCAGCTCGCTATCATCTTCTGCATATTCATCACGCTATTCACCATTATTTTTGGTTCCCAGCATTTCAATGACAAGGAAAAGAAACACGACGGACTTGTTTTTGCCATCGCTGTTGAGTCCTTATTCAAACTGATTGCCATGCTTGTCATTGCCGCTTTTTGTATTTATGTAGTTTTTGGTAGCGACGAATCCATGAATACCTGGCTAAGAAATAATCCCAAGAATATTGAAAATTTATACAAGCCCATGATTCATGGTAACTGGCCAAGCCTGCTGCTGATTTTTTTCTGTGCTGCCATCACCATGCCCCACATGTATCACATGGCATTTTCTGAAAATAGAAATGTCAGGAATTTTTATAGTGCCTCATGGGGATTACCCACTTATCTGTTACTCATGGCAATTTGTATTCCACCTATTCTATGGGCAGGAAAAAAACTGTTTCCTGATAGTGGTATTGTGTTCGACTACACCATACTCGAAATCAGCAGGGTTACGGATTCCCCTGTGATAGCATTGTTAGCCTATCTTGCTGGCCTATCTGCAGCGAGTGGCATCATCATTGTCAGCACTCTCTCTCTTTCATCAATGGCGCTCAACCACATCATTCTTCCAATCGCCAATGCACCTACCACCGGCTTCTATCTTTATAGCTGGTTACGCTGGCAACGATACACCTTGATTGCAATTATCATTGCCTCTGCCTACATCGTTTTTAGAGTCATTGATAATCAACAAAATCTGTCGCAACTTATTCTGCTTGCCTACACAGCTTCCGTGCATCTTTTCCCTGGAATCTTTGGAACACTTTTCTGGAAAGGTGCAAATCGGGTTGGGGTGCTAACAGGTTTATTTGCAGGTTTTGGCATCTGGATGATTTCCTTCTACCTACCACTGCTAATAGAACTTGATCCATTAGGCTTATTCCAGTTCCTTAATATTGATATTTCTTACGTTGGTATTCAGCTCAGTAAGCGTGACTGGCATTTCATCACCATTTCCGCCGTTATCATCAATGTTGCCGTGATGGTGCTCACCTCCTTAATCACGCCAACACCAGAAGATGAATCCTATGCTGCAGACCTTTGCAGCAGAGACCTGTTTTCCAGGCAACGTTATCGTCAGCTAGATATCACTAGCGCACACGAGTTCAAAATTCGACTCAGTAAACCCTTGGGTGAAGAAGTAGCTGAACAGGAACTCTCTCAAGCCCTGAATGAGCTGGGCGTAAACCGTTCTGAAAGTCGCCCCTTTGTGTTACAGAAAATCAGAAACCGTATTGAAACCAACCTCAGCCGTCTTCTTGGTGCTGCGCGCGCTCAGGACATTCTGAATACTTACATTCCTTTTATTGGTGAGGGCTCAGAAACTGAAGACATGTATTCCATGGAAGGTCGGCTCGAAGAATACCAGTCACGACTTACCGGTCTGGCAGCAGAGCTTAATAACCTTCGTCGTTTTCATCGACAAACACTTATTGATTTACCCATCGGTGTTTGTGCGCTTTCACAAGATGATGAAATTGTTACCTGGAATCTGGCTCTAGAAGAAATCACGGGGCTTGATTATCAAAGTGTCACTGGTACCTACCTTCACCAGATTCCCCATCCATGGGGCATACTTTTTCAGGAATTCAAGTTAAGCCCTGACACGCACTGGCATAGAAAAAAGGTAAGCATCCATGGCGAAGTGAGATGGCTTAACCTCCATAAAGCCAGCATTAGCGAAACAGGCAATCTTGATAACGAACACCAGAACGCAGGTTTAGCACTTCTGGTAGAAGACATGAGCAATCTCATGAAACTGGAAGCCAAACTCACTCACAGCGAACGCCTGGCTTCTGTTGGCCGAATGGCTGCAGGTGTTGCCCATGAAATCGGAAACCCCGTGACTGGCATCGACTGTCTTGCCCAGAATCTACTCTACGATATTAAACAGTCTGAGAAGGAAGCTTTACCCGACGATGGCATGGACATGCTGGAAGAAATTCGCCTGCAAACCAAACGCATCACAGCCATTGTTCAATCCCTGATGGGTTTCAGCAGAGCCGGTAATACCGATAGGGAAAACATTCCCGTCAATATTCATCATGCTGTCAATGAGGCTATCAAATTCCTTGGTCTGGGAAACAAACATGGTACTGCCAATATCGTGAACAATACCCATGCAAGCCATCTTGTTCTTGGCGATGAACAATTAATTACCCAGATTTTTGTTAACTTACTTTCAAATGCCATTGATGCCAGCGAGGAAACGGCAGACATCCTTGTGCGCTCTCAACTCGCCGGTTCAAAAATCCTGATTAGTGTTATCGATCATGGAAGTGGTATTCCAGACAACCTGTTAGCTACCATCTTTGAACCTTTCGTAACAACCAAAGACCCCGGTAAAGGCACAGGACTAGGGCTTGCTTTAGTACACAGCATTGTTGAAGACCACGGTGGCACAATACAGATTGAAAACTGGTCACAAGTAGATAACGAGACAAAAGAACGACAATCGGGTACGCAGGTAAACATAAAATTACCTGCTTATAAAAACCCCTTAGAAGACACTGCGAATGAATAAAATCTCTATTCTGAAACAGCAGCTTTTCTGTTATGGTTGTTACCATACTTTACATAAAGTCTTTGTAAGGAAAGCAACTTCTAACCCACAAAGAACTTTATTCATTCTTGCTGAAATTCTGAAAATCCGATGAGTCATATACTAATCATAGAAGATGAACGTGTAATTCGTTCCTCATTAAGCCGCTTACTTGAGCGTAACGGCTATTCTACTGAGGAAGCTGAAAGCATTAGCGAAGCAACGTCTAAATTTGATTTAAATGACTTCGATCTCATCATCAGCGATTTACGTTTACCTGGCGAACCTGGCACCAAAGTCATCGAACTGGTAGATGGCGTTCCCGTACTCATCATGACTAGTTACTCCAGTATTCGTTCTGCTGTTGAGGCCATCAAGATGGGTGCAGAGGATTACATCGCCAAACCCTTCGACCATGACGAGATGCTGCTGTGTGTGCAACGCATTCTCAAAACCAGCAATCTGGTAAAACAGAATAAAGCCCTGCGCTCAGAGATTTCAAACAAGGGAATTTCCATTGAAGGCATGATTGGTGAGTGCCCGGAAATGAAAGAAGTGTCCAGGCGTGTTCACAAGGTAGCGCCCACGGATACTACCGTTCTGATTCTTGGTGAATCTGGTACGGGCAAGGAACTGATTGCCAGAGCACTCCACGAAATGAGTGAACGCTCAAACGGCCCCATGATTTCGGTGAACTGCGCATCCATTCCTGAAACGCTCATCGAGTCAGAACTTTTCGGCCATGAAAAAGGCGCATTCACAGGTGCCAGCGCAAGACATCAGGGTCTTGTTGAAGCAGCTGATGGCGGCACCCTCTTCCTTGACGAAATTGGCGAACTACCCATGGAAGCCCAGGCTAGACTTCTTCGCTTGTTACAGGAAAAAGAAGTTCGCCGCGTTGGTTCCGTTTCCTCCAGAAAAATCAACGTCAGGCTGATTGCAGCAACACATCGCGATTTACATGCCTTGTCGCAAAGTGGCGGCAGCTTCAGGCAGGATCTCTACTACCGACTCAACGTGGTTTCACTCAAGCTTCCACCCCTAAGGGAAAGAGGCAATGATGTTATTCAGCTTGCTGAAAAACTATTAATCAAGACCTGTGAAAACCTCAACAGCAAACGTCTTCAATATTCTGATGACGCCCTTAAAGCCATTACCGACTATCAATGGCCAGGCAATGTTCGTGAACTAGAAAATGCTATTGAAAGAGCCGTCATCCTTTGCGATGGCAACCTCATTACCAAAGAACTTCTCGCGATTGATTTAGGGCACGAGAACCCAACTGAAGATCAGGGAGAAAGAAGAAACACCAGCAAGGAAGTGAAAGGGGTTCTTAATGAGCCTCAGGAAGACCTGTCACTTGAAGACTACTTCCAGCGCTTCGTGCTTGAGAATCAGGATCAAATGACGGAAACCCAGCTCGCTCAGAAACTGGGCATCAGCCGCAAAAGTCTCTGGGAAAGGCGCCAACGCCTTGGAATTCCAAGGAAAAAATCCGGCAGCAAATAACAGTGTTACCTTGTGGAACACTTTTTAGTCGTCAATCACTTACAAATCTGTTACCAAAAACGTTACCAAACAACACAAATACTAAATAAGCTACTGAATAATAAAGAAAAGTTTTGGCTTATAATCAAGCCAGTTTTTATTTCACTTTTTATTTCAGTTATAACTTATTGATTTTAAAAGATTTATCAGAAAAGTTTTAAGTGTGTCACAAATTTTGCTCAATCTTGGCACACTCCGTGCACTATAAAGGGCAGACGGTAATAAAAATAATAAGGCCGTTTTGATAATAAGAATAAAGCCTCAAATAATAATAATAAATGAAAGCAACATAACTTCAGCGTGGTGAGATAAAGTCGGAAGCCTTTTCTCACCTTTTATTTTTTTAGGCCCCTGCTTTTTTAAATCTCTCCCCTTCTCAACTTCAACCAAAAAGCCAATAACACAAACAGCTACCTGTTTGCGCTTCTTATATTTTTCCAGATGAAGAAAGCTCTCGGAATGAAAGACGGGTTGGTTAACTAATGAGAACTGATCTCTAATTAAAATAATTGAGCATGACACCTGCAGCAACAGCAGAACCAATCACACCAGCAACGTTTGGCCCCATGGCATGCATCAATAAGAAGTTATGAGGATTGGACTCAAGCCCGACCTTATTAGCAACCCTGGCTGCCATCGGCACGGCAGACACACCTGCAGCACCAATCAAAGGGTTCACCTGACTTGAACTGAATTTATTCATCAATTTACCCATCAACACACCTGTCGCTGTGCCAATACCGAAGGCAACAACACCTAACAATAAAATCCCAAGGGTTTCTGATGTTAAGAACTTATCTGCAGACAGTTTTGATCCAACAGCCAAACCTAAAAAAATCGTAACCGTATTGATGAGTGAATTCTTTGCTGTATCACTTAATCGTTCTACAACACCACAGGCAGACATCAGATTCCCGAAACAGAACATACCTAATAAGGGAGCCGCATCAGGAAGTAACAAGGCGACAAGAATCAAAAGCACCAGAGGAAAAAGAATTTTTTCCTGAACGCTAACAGGTCGCAACTGCACCATTTCAATCTTGCGTTCTTCCTCTGTTGTCAGGAGCCTCATAATCGGTGGTTGAATTAAAGGAACCAAGGCCATGTAGGAATAAGCTGCCACCGCAATGGCTCCCAATAGATCAGGCGCAAGTCTGCCCGCAACAAAAATAGCCGTCGGACCATCAGCACCACCAATAATGCCAATGGCAGCTGCATCCTGCGCACTGAATTCCACTAAGCCTGCATTGGTTAATATAGCGGCGCCAATAATGGTACTGAAAATACCAAACTGAGCTGCAGCACCCAGCAAAAGCGTTTTAGGATTAGCCAGCAAGGGACCGAAATCCGTTAGGGCACCAACACCCATAAAAATTAATAAAGGAAAAACGCCCGTTGGAATACCCACATGATAAATGTAATAGAGCAAACCACCTTCATCGCCGAAACCAGCGACAGGAATATTCACAAGAATGCATCCAAAGCCAATGGGCACTAATAACAAAGGTTCAAAACCCTTTCTTATTGCAAGAAATAACAGAACCAAACCAACAATAATCATTACCAATGGGCCCAAGGCTTCAATGCCGTGCCCTTGATAAGATTGCAGTAAGGCATATACGCCGGTGCTATGCCAAAGACTGATTATCCTATCCATAAAATTTCAACCTATGACATCATCAGCAGGCAATCACCTACTGAAACCCTGTCACCCTCTTTCACTGATACAGAAACCACCTGACCAGCTTTAGGTGCAACAATTGAGTTTTCCATTTTCATCACTTCCAACACCAGAAGCACATCACCTTCGTTAACCTGCTGTCCTGGGCTGACACAAATCTTGAACACAACACCTGACAAACCAGCATTAACAGGTTTTGCTTCACCCGTTGCTACGGCAGAACCTGATGAACCTTTCACCTGTGCTGAAGCGCCTGCTGAAACCAGTGCTTCCACATCGCCATCTTCGTTGACTTCCACCACATAGGATTGTCCATCGACGGAGACGGTATAAACGCCCGACGATTTTGCTGAACTGACTTTTCCATCAGGCACTGGCTCAAACGCATCTGGATTATTTCTGTTCTCAAGAAACTTCAAAGCTGTTTGATTAAACAACGCATAAGTCAGCACATCATCAACCTTATCGTCAGCTAATGTGATCGATTTTTCCCTAGCGATTTCTTCAAGTTCCTTCGTTAACTTTTCCATTTCAGGTTGAAGTAAATCAGCTGGTCTACAGGTGATTGCAGCTTCCCCTGCAAGAACGCGTTGTTGAAGTTCTTCGTTAAAAGGAGCAGGTGCTAAACCGTATTCTCCCTTAAGCACGCCTGCAGTTTCCTTGGTAATGGATTTATAACGTTCACCCATCAGAACATTCAGTACCGCTTGCGTACCAACAATCTGCGAAGTAGGCGTGACCAATGGAATGTAACCCAGATCTTTTCGAACAGCGGGAATTTCTTCAAGTACGTCATCTAAACGATCGCCTGCATTCTGCTCCTTCAACTGGTTTTCCATATTGGTCAACATGCCGCCAGGCACTTGCGCAACCAGAATCCTTGAATCCACACCTTTAAGAGAGCCTTCAAAAGCGGCATATTTTTTTCGAACTTCCCTGAAATACGCTGCAATTTCTTCAAGCAAATTCAAATCAAGACCTGTATCCCTATCATGTCCTTCAAAAATGGCCACCAGACTTTCTGTGGGTGAATGCCCATAAGTCATACTCATGGAAGAAATCGCTGTATCAATGTTATCAATACCCGCTTCAACTGCTTTCACTGCAGTGGCTGTTGATAGGCCCGTGGTTGCATGACATTGCATATGAACAGGAATCTCGAGTTTTTCTTTAAGACGACTGACCAATTCAAAAGCAACGTAGGGCTTGAGCAGTCCCGCCATATCTTTAATCGCTACGGAGTCAGCACCCATATCCTGAACCTGCTGCGCTAAGTCAATCCAGGTATCAATGTTGTGCACTGGACTCAATGTATAAGAGATTGTGCCTTGCGCATGCTTCCCTACTTCCTTAACAGCCTTGATTGCTGTTTGCAGGTTTCGCATATCATTCATGGCATCAAAAACACGGAAGACATCAATACCATTATGGGCAGCACGCTCAACGAACCTGATCACAACATCATCAGCATAATGGCGATAACCCAGAATATTCTGACCACGGAATAACATCTGTTGCGGTGTATTCGGCATAGCCGCTTTTAATAAGCGAATACGTTCCCAAGGATCTTCTCCCAGATAACGAATACAGGCATCAAAGGTAGCTCCACCCCAGCTTTCCAGCGACCAGAATCCTACCTGATCCAGTTTGGCTGCAATTGGCAACATGTCATCAATTCGCATTCGAGTCGCAAACAGGGATTGATGTGCATCACGCAAAACAACGTCAGTAATGCCTAGTTTCTTTGTAGATTGATTCGTCATGCTTGTTTCTCTTGGATACCTATTGATTCCTGTGTTGCTTGATCGCTTCTTCGATTACCTTGATTAATCGACCATCTTGCGCTGGATTTGCGAGCGCTTGAGGACTGGGGCCAGACAACACAGGTTCTTCCTTGTCATCCAGATTAAAACGCATCACCAAGCTGGACATCAGCTTGGTTGCCATAATAAGCACTGTTAAAAATACAAAAACCGTGCCCATACCTAGCAGCATTAACTCTACTGCTACATTCAATAAATTATTCATATCTGTGGATTGGAGCGAACTAGACGCTACTAATTGAAGATCAATGACAGGGGTGAGAATTTTACTGTATTAAGTTGCTGAGGCAAGAATGAATCCATCAACACAGCTAGATTTTGTAAAAAAAACCCCGCTTTCACGGGGTTCAAGGGGTGCTGCTGTAGTGCCAACAGCAGCAGGATGGTTAGGGGGTAAAACTATCCATAAATAAAGCCGCAAATAATCTGGCAAATAAACAAAAGTCAGATGCTTGTCCAAACCTTTCTCTCCCAAGCAAAGCTAAGACAACAGAGTTTGAGTTTCGTGCCCTTTTGCTACATTCAAAAAAGCATTTAAAGCAACTCTTAAAGCAACCCAACTGAAATGAATCCAGACCTTGATGAGTTATGCGTTCAATGGCATACGCTTAACCCATCAAAGCCTGAAACAAACTAGTCATCCATATCCATGGCTTCGTCAGTCAGCTCTATGCTTGGTTCTTCCCCACCACTGGAGCCCGGGGCTTTGATAGAGAGAAACTGCTGACGAATCTTGCTTTCAATCTCGTCACTGATATCAGGGTTTTCCTTCAGGTATTCACAGGCATTCGCCTTACCCTGACCAATCTTGTCACCGTTATAGGCATACCAGGCGCCTGACTTATCAACCAGACCAGCCTTAACACCAAGATCAATGATTTCACCGGTATGGTTAATACCTTCACCATAAAGAATCTGGAACTCTGCCTGCTTGAATGGAGGCGCCACCTTGTTCTTGATGACTTTCACGCGGGTTTCGTTACCTGTGATTTCCTCACCTTGTTTCACAGCACCGGTACGGCGAATATCCAATCGAACAGACGAGTAGAACTTCAGCGCATTACCACCGGTTGTGGTTTCAGGGTTTCCGAACATCACACCAATCTTCATTCGAATCTGGTTAATGAAAATCACTAAACAATTAGCGTTCTTCACGTTCGCCGTTAACTTTCTTAAGGCTTGTGACATTAAACGTGCTTGCAAACCCACATGATGGTCACCCATCTCACCTTCAATTTCTGCTTTCGGTGTTAAGGCGGCAACAGAGTCGACAATCACAACATCGACAGCGCCCGAACGCACCAGCATGTCTGTAATCTCTAGCGCCTGCTCTCCTGTATCTGGCTGTGAAACGAGAAGGTCATCAACATTCACCCCAAGTTTTTCTGCATATTCTGGATCCAGGGCATGTTCCGCATCTACGAATGCGCAAGTACCACCCTTTTTCTGGGCTTCAGCAATCACTGACAAGGTTAGCGTGGTTTTACCTGAAGATTCTGGCCCGTAAATCTCGACAATCCTTCCCTTGGGAAGACCGCCAATACCGAGGGCAATATCAAGGGTTAGGGAACCCGTTGAAATAGCGGGAATAGCCACTCGCTCATGGTCACCCATTTTCATAATGGAGCCTTTACCGAACTGGCGTTCAAT
Organism: Pseudomonadales bacterium; assembly: GCA_040235395.1. GTDB lineage: Bacteria > Pseudomonadota > Gammaproteobacteria > Pseudomonadales > JBECKS01 > JBECKS01. Next base: position 11,799 of record JBECKS010000031.1, read on the forward strand.
CTGGCCTAAAGCAGCGGCCAATGCTTTTTCTTTGTTATCACTCATGGTTGTGTCCTTCTGGAATTTAGGGAAACCCTAAATAACTAGCTACGTTGTTTCTACTGCGTTAAAAATAATCTCAAAATACTCATTTACGCCTTGTAAACTCCGTTTTCTCGATTATTTTTGCCTTGTATAAACCGCCTCGCTTACGTTATTTAATGTTTCCTGGTTTTTTTACTACCATGCCCGTTTTAATCAGTGCCAGCCTTTTGTAACAAGCTTAATCGCTCACTACACCACCCTGGACTCACACCGGTTTTCCCGCAAGGATAAGTTGGATAACGTTGGCTGTTGGACTAGAGATGGGGTTTATCCCAATCGGCACTAGCTTCTAGCCTCACGTTGATAAGCATACTACTGTCCATGAAAACAGCTGTCAAGACGTACAGTAAAAATTATTTTCAGGACAGTACTACGCCAACATAGTACCACTTGCCTGCAACACGCTTGAAAGCCGAATGTTCATGCATGCAGCTAAGTTCGTCGGCATCACCTTCCCTGAAATAAGCTTTGAATTCCACCTCCCCTTCATCGCCCTTTTGAGACTTTGACAAAACCTCAAGGCGTTGCCAACCCACTGTCTTCTTTGATAATTCCTGCTCATCAAGGCCTGCCGACGTAGCAGGAAACCAGGTGTCTAACAGGTATTTCCCATAGCCACCCAATGCATAGGCAGCATAACGAGAACGCATCAGCTGTTCCGGCGTTTTTGCCAGCATGCCCTGCTCCAGAAAGCGCCCACAACACCGTTCCATTGGCTTGCCGCTATCACAGATACAGCTTTTCATTCATCACTCCCTAATAGCCTAACAGCAGGTGAATCTGCCATTTATAGAAAAACAAGAAAGATAACCGTAAACTGCAAGGGAATCAGTCTTCAAGGATGAAGCACGCAGTGCAGGAAAAAACAAAAAAATTATTCGCACAATGAACACTCAACAATTTAGCAAACGCTCTCTCTCCAGAAAGCTAACAGCCTATATCGTATTAAGTAGCACCTTGGTCACCACCTTTGCTATTGGCATTATGCTATTTCTCCAATATGAAAGCGATGTTGAGAAACTGAACCAGAGACTGGAATCCATTCGCTTAAGCACGCTTCCATCTATTGAAAAAAGTTTATGGGAATTCAACGACCTTCAAGTACAGGTGCTTATCGATAGTTTGATGACACTCGGCGACATCGCCAATGTCGAGGTCAAGGCTTACACCTGGGATGGTCAACTCAAACGCATGTCGGCAAAAGGTGGCAAGCCTCAGGAATCCAGCGTCCTGACAAAAACCTTTGACATCGTTCGTCATGAAGGTGGCGAAAACATTACGCTTGGCGAGCTCTATGTTGAAGCCAGTCTCGATAATGTTCACAACAATCTCTGGCAACAGGCAAAGGTCATCGTCATTACTCAGGGAATCAAAACCCTCATCATCACCACGGTCATTCTCCTGTTAGTTCAGGCCTTACTCACCCGACACCTACATACCATTGCCACACATGCAAAATCACTCAAACTTTATAGTGGCTATACACCACTGGAATTAAAACGCAGCAAGCAAATTGAAACCGATGAACTTGATGATGTGGTAGACACGCTTAATCAAATGCAATTAAGCCTACTAGAAGAACAGCGAAGGGAATTGCAATTACAGAAAGAACGTTCTTTCGCAGAAGCTAATTCAAAAGCAAAAAGTGAATTCCTTTCACACATGAGCCACGAAATCCGAACCCCCATGAATGGTGTTATTGGCTTGCTTGAACTCATGGATGGCGACAACCTGAATATGGAACAGAAACGTTACCTTGAGCTTGTCAAAAAATCAGGGCAAGCGCTTATGATTGTTATTAACGACATTCTTGATCTTTCTAAAATTGAAGCGAACAAACTGTTGCTAAAGAAAAAATGTTTTTCCATGAGCGAACTCATTAATGAATGCACGGCGCTTTACACGGCATCGGCAAAAGAAAAAAACATTCGCATTGTTGAAAACATTGATGCCTCTTTCCAGTTTATGCTCGGCGGAGACCCCTTACGCATTCGCCAGATTTTACTTAACCTGATTAGCAATGCTGTTAAACACACTGAAGACGGTGAAATCCTTATCACCGTTACCAAGGAAGAAGACCCTCAACACAGAAAAGATACGGTTATTGCCCGGTTTTCTGTTAAAGATACCGGTGAGGGAATTGATGAAGAAAACCAGCAACGCATCTTCGAGGCCTTTGAACAAGGCAATGATGAAACATCAAAAGGTACCGGTCTTGGCTTAACCATCTGCAAGAAACTCTGCGAATTGATGGATGGAAAGCTTGGTCTGAGCTCATCCCTTCATGAGGGCAGTGAATTCTGGTTTTCACTTCCTCTCGAAGAAGGGGATGCCTGCAATCAATCCATAGTCACGACAGAAACTGAAGCACCACCAAAGCTCATGAACTTCAGTGAGCTCAATGAAAAAGGTGTATTAGTTGTGGAAGATAACCTGATCAACCAGCAGGTGATTGACTCGCTTTTAAAGAAACTTGGAATCGAAGCCATCATTGTTGAGAATGGTTTGGAAGCCTGCGAATTCAAGGAAAAACATTCGAACACTTTCCCCTTAATCCTTATGGACTGCGAAATGCCTGTCATGGATGGTTTCGAGGCGAGTAGAAACATTCGCCAGCAAGAACAGGAAAACCAACAACAGAAAAGCATTATTGTTTCCCTCTCTGCCTATACCGATAACGCGCACAAGGAAAAATGTATCGAAGCAGGCATGGATTATTCCATGAGCAAACCTGTCACCCTGACAGAGCTCCAGCGCACCTTAGTGAAAGTAAACGATCAACTTGCAAACTCATAATGAACAAAAACGCCCTCATTAGTCAGTTGCTGTTTTGTTTATTATTTTTTTCATTGCCTTCTGCTGCCCAAAAATCTGAAATCAAAATTGAAAAAAATAATGAGCGAAAAGTTATCAGTGTTCGAGCAGATACATGGATGCCCTACAACGGCGACCCGAAAGCTAATTTACCGGGTTACATGATTGAAATTGCAGCATATGCCTTTCAGAAACACGGCTACCAACTCGACTACCAACTTCTGCCTTGGGAACGAAGTCTTGAGCTACTCAGCAAAGGTAAAATTGATTGCGTTGTTGGCGCATTTAAAACCAAAGACAGGCACTTTGTGTTTAATGAAATTCCAGCTGGCAAAGAAGATGTTGCTTTTTATGGTAGAACCGATGCCCGCCATTGGGTCTATACCGGTATTGATGCCTTCGAAGGATTTACGCTAGGTGTTATCGGAGGTTATAGCTATGGTCGTGAAGTAGATTTCTACGTTGCTAACCCAAACAATGATGTGTTTTTTGCAAAAGGCGAAGATGCGCTCGAACGCAATATCAAGATGCTACTCAGCAAGCGTATCGATATCCTTGTTGAATCACCCACCATCTTTGAGTTCAAAACCAGAAATATGCCAAGCGGTGTTTATATCAAGGAACTGGATCGTCAAAATAAACCGCAAGATGTTTATTTCGCCTGCTCACCTGTTAAAAAAGAATCTGAACAGTATGCTCAGTGGTTAGATGAAGGCATCATAGAGCTCAGGAAAACAGGTAAGCTCAAAAAAATTCTCAAAAAATATGGCATGACTGATTGGGAAACGAACCCAGACTCACCGAAAAAATAATCTCCCTCACCTTGGATGCATTCCCAACTTATAAACTATGAATTCCTTCATTAATACGCTTAAGGAAAATATCTGGTATCAGGCAGAACTCGTCTTAGGCACCTGCGTTATTATTTATTTCCTATTTTATCCAAGAGATACCGTTTCTGATTTTATCGTTTGCACTCCCTTATGCTTACTGATTCTTGCTGTTGGAAAAAATGTTGGGCTTTACAAACCAACAACACAGAAATTTTCATGGTTAGATCTACTACTTTTAGTTACCACGCTCACACTTTATGTAGCATCGTGGTACTACGGCTATACAAATAACAAGATTGCTCTACCACAAGTAAAAGAATCTCTGTTGATTAGTTTGTTGTACCTGTACTACGCCTGGTTTCAACATTTTCTGGCACAACGTTACACAGCCTTACGTATGAAACTACTGGCAGAACACACAAGCAAATTTAAAAGCCTCAGCGTTGAATCTAAAGCCGCAATGCTTACAGGCATAGTGTTCGGCATCCTGCATATTCCCTATCCTTCTCTCATGTTGCCAGCCGCTATTGGTGGCAGCCTATATGCTTATTATTTTCTTAAAACAGGAAGACTCTGGGCAGTGGTCACGTCGCACGCACTCATTGCCAGTGGCTGGATTTTCTGGGGGCTTGATTCCAATGCCTTTGAGGAATTTACGTTTATTTTTGGATAAAAAAATCCCGCATTAGCGGGACTTTTTACTCAAAATTTTTAAATTATTTAAGGAGCCAGGCAGGCTGCCAGTTATAAGCTTCTGGATGCTGGCGCGAATCCTGAATCGCATTCCAGGCCAAAGGAATGTATTGAGCACGCTCTGGCAATAATGGATACAAAAGTTTTACCTGAATCTGAATGGTTTTAAAAATCAGCTTATCAAACCATGTCTGTTCAAACGCCAGTTTTTTCTTGGCTTTTTCAGGAAGCGTTTCTGCAACAATCGCATGCTGAATCTTGCCAGCCACTTTCAATAAACCTAGCCAGAGAAACTCAGGCATCCATTCAGCAGAAGGATGACGTGGAAACTCTTTCATAAAGTTTGGATCTTTCTGTTCTTCCAACACTTCACCAGCTTCCAAACGCTCTTCAATCATATAGTTGAAGTGCTTCCAGTATTCTTCTTCGGTTTCAAAAATATATTTTTCAGCAACACCCAGAAGACGACCCATCTTTTTCCATTCTTCAAAAGATTCTGCACGCTCTTTTGCAGTCAAAGGCTTACCAAAATAATCGTGGGCTCTTACGGTTGCATCAAAACCCGTCACATGTACCCATGAATAAGCTTCAGGGTCCAAGGCGTGGTATTTTTTCCCGTCTTTATTAACGCCTTTAATCTTTCTGTGCAATTCACGTAAATTCATACCCATCTCTACAGCTTTTTCAGGTCGTGAATACACCACAGGCCAAAGTAAACGTGTTGAATCCTTGGCACGTCCATAAGGGTTGTATTTGTATTTCTTATCCACACCCACTGCGGTATCAACCATTGGGTGAGCAGCCTGCATAGTGAAAGCCTGAGGCAACATGAGATGAAATAAAATCGATCCAAAATCACGCCAGGTGTGCGAACCTGGTAAAAGCGGTTCGATTCTTTCCAGATCTTCTTTGGTAACTACCACATTCTTTCTGGCTTCTTCTTCAGCTTTAGCGATATCAAAAGGTGCGACTGCGCTCATGTTTTTCTCCCAAATGATTGTTAAAGGAAATTTATTTAAATTAAGTGATTAACCCGCAACACCATATTCTGGAATGTCACCTTCCAGCGCGGCTGCTTTGGCATATAGAGCTTCAAGATCCACTTCACCTTTTCTTGCTTGATAGGAAAGCGGTGTGTAACGAACTTTTTCAGGCATGAGTGGCCAGAAGTTCTTAATCAACCACGCAACTCTGTTAAAACGCTTCTCACGTTTTGCTGTCCACTCAATACCCATCTTTTCACGCAAGGAAGGTGGCATGGTGCCATGAGTCATCAGCTTCAAAAATGCAGCCAGGCTCTTGTACATTACGTTCCACACAGGCTTGGGTAAATTCACACCTTCTGGTTTCTTGGCGTAATAAAGCGTTTAATCATTGATGTAGTGCGCAACTTCGGTGGGCTCAAGTTTTGCCACCATGTTGTCATAATATTTCCAGAATTCTTCAGCATTCGCAGGCATGTCTTCCCAACGAATACCCATGATGTGATGACCCATGTGAATCCATTCTTTGTACAGCGCTTCTTCCTCAGCTTTTGTGAATGGCTTTTTGGAAAAAAGCTGCTTGGACTTAATAAGCGATACAAACCCCGTCATGTGAACCCAGGTATAAGCTTCAGGGTCCAGTGCAAAGAATTTTCGTCCTTGCTGGTCAACACCTTTGATGTTGCGATGAAGTTCGCGCAAGTCTTTTCCCGCTTTAGGTGCACCTTGAGGGCCGCCGTACATCATGCGCATGCCCCACTCACCCGTGCGGCGCAATCGTCCCCAAGGATCAGACTTGAATACGGAATAAGCGCCCACACCCGCACCAACTACTGGATGTGAAACCTGCAACAACAACATGGTTGCTGCCATAAAGCCTTGAATTGTCTCGCCGCCTTTCTTCCACATCATGGAATCAGGGCCAAGAACTGAAAACTCTGTTGCCTGGGGTGGTTTTACCATTTCGTTCATATCGCCAGCCTCTTGCGTAATATTCAGGAAATGTCTTTTAATGAATTTAGCTTGGGTATACAGGGTGTATATTTAGCTAAAAAACAGCAAGAAAAGAAACTGACGCTCCGACAATATGTCGTCAGGCCTTGATTTAGAACAAGATGGACCGAAGAAGCACGATGGGTTCCCCCATTCCAATACTCCCTTGGTGATATGACGTTGAATTATTGAATGAAAATCCAACTGGATTTTTGACTAGAGCTCACCTCAAAGTGCATTAACTAAAGCTACAGTGACTCCAGAAGCTGCTTTTTCTTTTGATTAAACTCTGCATCGTTAATCAAACCTTGTTCCTTCAACTGTTGTAGCTTTTTCAAACGTTCAGAGATATCACCATTTTCAGTAGCTTTTGCGGGAGAAGCTGTATCAACAGGTTTTGCTGCTGCGTTCACATTCTTTTTAATGGTGAAATTATGGTAGTAATAAGGCAACCAGGCTGATCCAGACATTGAAGAACCAGTAAGGCCTACTGTTAAGTTTATGGGAACACTATAGGACCCAAAATTAACATTTCCTTTAGGCACATTTTTTTGAGAAACCACATAACCAAAGTTTTGATAACGGTCCAAAGCACCTTCCTGCCACTGATACCCAATACCGGTTCCCCTAATAGAGGAACGAATTCTTTCGCACCGCCAGTCATTGACGTATCTGTTGCAGTGTCTTTTATAAGTTGAAATTGATTCGTATTTAACAGAAGTAAACTCATTTATATTTTGAATCATCAAATCAAAGCGATCTTGTAATTCTTGCGGTTCAATAACTAGTGTATTCCCATAAGGATCATAATCGGCATTCTTTTCCACCCAAGATGCAAACTTGTTAAACTCGGCCATGATGACTTTGCCATCCGCATCAAAATCTGCAGTCGCGCAGCCACTTAAAACAAGCACATTGATTATTAATAACATCCAAATCTTATTCATTGAAAAACCCTCCTTTTTAGTCTCATTTTAGACAATGTACTCTAAATTACTAGCTTATGTGCTTGGTAATATTCTTTCTCCACTCTCAATCCTTATGCAGACTTTTAGGGGAAGCTCAATCAACTCACTAACGGTTTTAATCTTCTGGAAACACCACATTATCACCAAAGCTGTAGGAAACAATCTGGCTAATCTGCGTATAAGACAAACCACTCTGGGCATGCATCTCATTAAAATAGGCCTGAATGCTTGCCCTGCTCCTTTTTGAACTGGAAGCACCATCAAAAACACCTTCGCCCTTCAGATAATGCTCAACATCCCAACTCAGCAAAAAAGTATCCTTACCCAAGGTTCTTAAGGCATAGGGACCAGTATTGCCGCCCAGACGCGAACCATGTTTTTTCAAATAATCCCATAATCCAACCATGTCACTGGCTGGCCATTCCGCAACAAAAGCTGCAAAGGTACTACCCTGCCGTTCTCGCACATCGTGAATCATGTAAGCATTTTCTCGAACGGTTTTTACTTTGGGAAAGTTACGAATAATCGCAGGATTCCTTGCAGCCTTTTCATAAAACTCATCGGGCTGCATCAGCAAACGCTGAATATCAAAATCAAGAAAGGTCTTCTCAAAATCCGGCCACTTGTTTTCCACCACACGCCACACAAAACCCGACTGGAAAACCTTCTTGGTGAATTCCGCCAGAAAACGCGAATCATCTACCTTCGCCAGGGTTTTTGCAGACTTCGGTTTTTTTAACAGCTTCTTTAATTCTGCCTCCCCACCCTTACGCTTACAGGCTCTCTGGTAAACCTTCTCGAATTTCTCAACTTTCGGCATGAATTTGTCCTCTTTGGTCGACTTTGGCTTCTTATAGCCTTCA
>JBECKS010000136.1:0-2711 GCA_040235395.1 Pseudomonadales bacterium
CCTTCCATCTCCTCTTTTTCCGGGGTAACAGTGCAGGTCTGGGGCGCTCGTTCGTAATCATATATTTTATCATCAAAGGGCCTCATGGACTGGATCAGCTCTTTGATCAGGTCCCGCTGTCCGCCAGTGGGCTTGTTGATGAAATGATCGATCACAGCACCATGCCACTGGACTTTTTCAGGTCCGATTACAATCGCATTGCCATGATGAGGGTCAACCAGTTTGGCAGTGAAAATATGATAATTGACCTCGCCATCGGGTATGGGCAAAATATAGCTGCCGCCCGTCTTGTCCGACGGCATGATGACAAGACTGCAGTCCAGCAGGTATTCCTGACCAGGCCTTTCATTTGCATAAACGATCATTGGACACCCTGCTTCCTGGGGCCCATGGTAGGTAAACCCGCTTTGAGCAGATGTCTTCATCATTCGGACACTTGATGCAGGAACATTGGCTGGAGCCGTAACCTGAGTATAAAAATACCTTTGGCAGCACATTTCGCCAAGACATTGAGAGGCAGAAAAAAAACAAGCAAAAACCACAATGAAAACGATGCCGACTTTGAATCCCGTATTTGTTAAATCATTTATTTTGCCTATCATCCCTGCTCCATATCTATGGGGTTACAATCAGTGGCATCCTGGCAAGCCGGGTACGGTTCAATCCCATGCATTGCCTTAAGGTCTCCTGTCCCGATCTATTTTTTGGGACATTCACCCAGGCGGATTCCGGATATCTGGATGACAACAGCCCTATTGCCAGCCTCAGGTCCCATCTGAATGGTGCTATTGCCCTTGAATTTATCCTTGCTGAATGTCAGTTGGCCCTGGCTCACCATTTTCTGACCCATCTGGACACATTCCATCTCCCATGTCATGGTATTGCCGGATTTTTTTATATTTTTAACTTTGCAATCCTGACCAGAATCCCCGATTTTTGGAATCGGATCCTGTTCGGTCATGCACTGCACCATGGTTTTGTCCGGGATTGATCCTGCAGGCATGCCTGGCATTTCAACACTCGAGGTGATTTCGTATTGACCCGGATTAAATTCAGATGCCGCACATGGAATGGCTGTTATAATCAGAAACAGCCACAGGATAAAACAACCAATTATTCTTGTTTTCATGATAAATCTCCTGTCTGTTTATCGGGTTTAAAAAACGCAATATATGGTTGTAAGCTGCTAAAGCCGGTTTGTTTCTCTGGTCAGAAAAAGGAAATTTATTTTTTACGGGCAACATACACCGGGATTCACTAATGATGTTCAATTCAAGGCGGAAGACAATTTATTTTTTAACAAGTTAAGTATATCAAGTTCATTTTGTGCTTCCTTGGAAATACTGTCCTGGCCAAAGCCTGCCATGCTTGTTCGTGTACAAATGTCTGTGCAGATATGATCCTTAAAGGTTGATCCATAAACAATATAAAACAATCCGGGGTTAAATTGAAAGCCACAATCGCCAAATCCCAAACCAGTGTCCACCGTTAATACTTTTTGTGTTGATATCCCCTTCCATGAACCAAAAACTTGAAACGTGTATCTCACGATATTGGCTCTTTGAAAATCAACACCATCTCCGGAAATGAGCTCAGCCTTCAGACACTGGCCCAGGAAAACAACATCAGAATTTTCATAGGATTCATTTATTTCTGGTATTGCCATATCGCATTTGCATCCAAACACCTCTGCTTGGAAAGAAGCGATAATCAATAAAGAAAAAAATATTACTCTCATCATTTTTTGCATCCCTCTTGGATATCCTTGGCAAACGATTGCCGCAAATCAGAAAAAGACTCCGTTCCTTTGCCCGATGTGCAAGCGGCGCAACATAATGCGATATTCTCCCATTTATAATCATTGTGTAATAATATGTTCCCATGTTGCTTCACTGCTTCTGGTACACCTCAGTGGCATCCTTTCGAATCCCTCTATGCGGCAAGGCCATTAGCTTGGCTACTGTAAATGACGCACTTATTTCCCCGCACAATACCGGATAGAGACATCTCCGTTATCGCTCATCAGAACCATTATCCTCCAGGCATAGGGAGCGCCGGAATAGATGCCCCATCCAAAAGACAATCTGTAAATTTTTTTATTCATACGCAGAGAATTTTGAAGTTCTAAAATTTCGACCCTTTTTTTTAGTTTATTAAGGTCTATTATTATTTTTGATTTATCCCTATCTGCTTTTATGTTTACGACAGAACTTGGATCACGTTCGACATACATTGGGATCAATCGTGCCTTTGTGGGAACATTGAAATATTTATTTCCTCCCTGGTGTTTCTTTAAAAATTCAATAAATGCTTCTGGTGTCGTTATATTGTCGGTATATTTGAACCTATATTCTTCAGAACAATTACGTATAACATTGGCCGGAGGGGAATCAAAAGGATCATCATAAGCGTATAATCCCGTTGCGATTAAACACATAAATACGGATAAGATAACGATAATTATTTTCATTAAAAATCCGTCTAACGGGTTTGTAAAAAATCGGTCTTCTATCTCATTTTAATTTAAGTTTGGGCCAGGATCAGCTTATTTTCAGATTCCAAATGATCTTTGGAATATTCGGGAACACAAAGCGGTATTTTGATACCTTTATCGGCTTATCTTAACCGTATCTTGGATATTTCAGACAAAGATCCTCGAAACGGGCCCTTAAAGCCTTTTCCAATGGTTTTGGCTTGGGCTGATAATGATA
>JBECKS010000171.1:0-11555 GCA_040235395.1 Pseudomonadales bacterium
CTCTGGCAGCAACTATCTGAAGTCGCAGAGCGTCACGCTTCAAAAACTGCCTTGAGTCAGGGCGAGGAAAGTTATAGCTATGAGCAAGTGTTTGCTCAGGCAAACAGTATTTCCAATAGCATTTATCAAGGCATTAACAAAACAGATAAGTTATTACGCGTAGCGATTTATCTGGAAAGCGAAACGGCCTTTGTTTCCAGCATGCTTGCCTGTGTTGCGCTAGATGCCTGTTATCTTCCTATCGACAGGCAGACTCCTTGGGAGCGTGTGGAATTCATTCTTGATGATGGCAACATTGATTTACTCATCACGCGTCAGGAATATTTAAGCGAATCAGCTTCCATGAATATTCCGGTTATTACTCTTGAAACATTAGGCAGTGATAATTCAGAAAAAGACAGCATCCAAAAAGAAAAAATAAATTCATTTTCTCTAGCTCGCGCAGAACAAACACCTCTTTATTGCATATATACCTCAGGTAGTACGGGACAGCCAAAAGGTGTGTTGTGTTCGCAGGCAGCTAGCATGGATCTCTTTCACTGGTATAAAGAAAGCTATTTAAATGAACAAAGTGCTGTATTGATTCTTTCTTCGTTTGCCTTTGACCTGACGCAAAAAAATATCTTTGCGCCCTTGTTGTTAGGTGCAGAAATTGTATTACCCACACGCACACAGGCTGATGGCGAATTGCTTGCCAGTCTTGTGAAACAGAAAAACGTAAGTTTGATTAACTGTGCGCCTTCGGTATTTTCTTTTGCGATTTCTTCATTGAATCAGTTTGAAGATTTTTCTTCTTTGCGATATCTGATTTTTGGTGGTGAAAGTATTGACTGGCTGCAGCTGGAAAGTTTTTTTTCACAGGCACCTAAACAACTCCAGGTGGTTAATTCCTACGGCCCCACGGAATGTTCGGATGTGGTTAGCAGCTATCATTATTCAAATGAGGAATTAAGAAAACATAATCAACGTGCAGGCAAATTAATTGGTAAAGCCTTGCAACATAGCCATTTAATCAAGTTAAGCCCTTACGGCAAGGTATTGCCTCTCGGTTTGATGGGGGAGTTGTTTATAACAAACAATCATCCATCACTGGCTTACATCGGCCATGCACAGGCAGAAGGTTTAAATCAGCAAAGTTTTTCTCAACTTGCCTACCAGCCTGATTCCCGTGTCTCTTCCCATGTTTATGCCAGCGGCGACATGGTGCGTTTCTGGTCTGATGATAAAACTGACAACAGTTCAGTGCGCATTGAATACCTCGGCAGGAAAGATAAGCAGGTTAAGGTAAATGGTATTCGCATTGAACTGGCGGAAGTGGAATTTCTCCTGGACAGTTTATTCCCTCATCAACAGAAACGCGTGCTAGTCCATCACAATCAATTGATTGCCTTTGTGCATAGCGAAGAAAAACAACTGGACAATCATAGTTTGCGAGCGAGTTTACTTGATAGGGTGCCAGCCTATCTTGTGCCTCAGCAATTCATTCCTTTGCGTCGTTGGCCATTAACCGTGAATGGCAAGATCGATACCAAAGCATTGCATGAACTAGCAGAAACATTGCTCACTGCAGAATACATCGCGCCCGAAACAGACACTGAAAAATATTTGCATGATATCTGGACGCGTTTTCTGGGTGTCGATCAAATCAGTGTTGAAGATGATTTCTTTTTTGTGGGCGGAAATTCCATCATTGCCACGCAGATACTATCGCGCGTGGAACAGTTCTTTCACGTGGATCTTTCCATTCGGGAATTATTTCATCATCCGAGCATTCGCGGTCTCTCCAGATTAATTGACCAGGCATTAAGTGAGTCGCCTTTGCAAACACAGTCTGCAATGCCAGTCATGCAACGAGCTGATCGTTCAAAAGACTTACTGGCATCTTCTGCACAACAACGTATCTGGTTTCTAGAAACATTAGCAAAAGAACAGAATGCTGATTACCAAAGCGTGTATCAGATTGTTTATCCGCTGCAATTTCAGGGGCATCTGGATCTTGCGCGATTAAAGTCAGCCTTGATTAGCCTGGTGCAGAAACACGAAATCCTGCGCACAGGTTTTCATGAGCATGAAGGAAAACTATTCCTGAACATCAAAGCAATGGATGCCAGTTTGCACATCGAAACGCTAATTGACTATCAGGAAGATGATATCAGCTCACTCGATGCTGAAGAAATACAGATTAGTATCAAACGTGCATTACTTACCTTAACAAAAAGACCATTCGATTTTGAAGCAGGTAAGTTGTTTCGCGTACATATCCTGAGAACCAAAAGGAATGATGTTCTGCTGTTTAGCATTCATCACATCATTGCAGATGCCTGGTCACTTTCCTTACTCCTGAAAGATTTATTGCTGGAATATCAAAACCCGGTTCTTATTGAAAAATCACAGCAGGCTTTTTCCTATATTGATTTTGCACAGTGGCAACAGCAAGCAGAGAGTTCTGGCTATTATGACGATGATATTACTTACTGGCGCGAACACCTGGCTTCACGTCTTGAGTCCCATGTACCTTTGCAGTGTTACGGTGATTTTCAGCGACCAGCACAGGCAAGCCTGAAAGGTGGTAAGCGAAGTTTTTCCTTTTCAGAAAAAACATTAACGAAGTTAAAAACACTAGCAGCAAAACATCACACTACCCTTAGCTCATTGATGCTTTCACTCTATGCCATGTTGCTGAAAAATATATCAGGACAAGAGCAGTTCTTTATTGGTATGGCAGATGCCAACCGTATGCTGCCAGAAACTGAAACCATGCCAGGTCTTTTTGTAAACAGTCTTCCGGTTTCAGTTGATTTATCAAATAGTGAAACGAGAGGGAACTTTTCCACACTGCTTTCACAGTTAAACGAAACGGTATTGAGTGCCCTTGAGCATGCTGCCTTGCCTTTTGAAGCCATGCTGGATGAGCTTGAGTTGGCGCGTCATGGGAATATCAGCCCTGTATTTCAGGTGTTTTACACCTTCCAGAATACGCCCATGGACAGAGACCTGTTTTCGCAAGAATGGTCTTTATTAGATTATTTACAGCAGGATTATCATCAAGGTGCAAAATTTGATTTAACACTTTCCTTTATTGAAACGAATACGGGTGTTGGCGATAAGGAGCAAGTACTTATTGGCGAAATGGAATACGCCAGCGATCTATGGAAAGCGGAAACAATTGATGCGCTGATTACGAGCTATCAGCAAGCAGTTGAAAAATTAATTGAAGCAGCCGTTCAAAGTGACACACTTGCACTGGATGTTCTGTTTAGTGAAGCCCTCCAGCAGGAAGCAGAAACAAAAACAAAAACAAAAACAAAAACAGAGAAAGAGACTGAAAAAGAAAGCGCCTCTGATTTTAATAATATACTGCAAGCCATTGATGCCCATGCGCAATCTCAAGCAGAAAACACTATTGCCATACAGCAAGGTAAACTGCGCATCACCTATGCAGAATTAAAACAACAAAGTGATGTTCTTGCCGCTGCGCTTATTGAGCATCTTGAAATAGAAAATATTAGTGAAAGTCATGTGCCCTTGATTGCCGTGTGGGGTGGCGCATCCTATGAACAGGTATTGTTTCAACTTGCCATTCTTAAAGCGGGTTGTTGTTTTGCTCCCATTGATGCAAGTAATCCAGCGAAGCGTGTTGATGCCATGCTTGAGCAATCGAAAGCAAGTTTATTGTGTATCTGTTCCGATGTTCGTCAAAAAGATGCACAACAAATCCACAATGCTAGTGTCATTGCTTTCAAGGGCTTGCAGATTCCATCAGATAAAGATGAACAAACCTTGCCTTGGCAATCAATCGCTTTTCAGCGAAACCGTGCTTTTTATGTAATTTTTTCTTCTGGTACCACAGGTCAGGCAAAAATGTCTTTGTCATCTTATGGCGCTGTCTCGAATCTTTATCAGTGGTATGGCGATTATTTTTCTATCGATAACAACAGTCGTGTGTTGTTATCGGGTTCACCAGCTTTTGATTTACACCAGAAAAATATTTTTACGCCATTAATGAAAGGCGCGCAGCTTGTGATTCCTGAAAGACAGGAAACACAGGGCATTGCTTTTTATGATGCAGACTACATGGCATCACTGATTGAAAAAAATCGGGTCAGTCATTTTAACGGTACGCCTTCCGCTTTTTATCCACTTGCCGAAAGATATTCTCATCAAATAGCTTCCCTTAAGCATGTCATGTTGGGTGGTGAGACCATCCAGATAGAATTATTAAAAGATTGGTTCCTTCAAGGAAAAGCTGAACTGATTAATTCCTACGGGCCAAGTGAATGTGCAGATGTGATCAGCGCGCATCGCTTGAACAGAAAGGATTATTCGCTTTATGAGAAACAAGGCGTTCCTTTAGGAAAGGCGATTCCTGGTGTCAGTTTGAATCTGGTGAGCGACAGGGAAAGCCCGAGAAACTTAAGTGCACCTTCGGTCGGCGAATTGATGATTGGTGGCATTAGCGTTGGTCAATACCTGACATCGAGTAATGAGCTGGAAAAGCAAGCAGAATATTCTTCACGTTTTATCAAATTAAAAGATAAAGCATTTTTCCTCAGTGCAGACTTATTAAGACAGGATGCTTCAGGCGAACTCTATTTTATCAGACGTATCGATTCGCAAATCAAACTCAGAGGTTATCGCATTGAGCTTGATGATATTGAAACAGAGATACAGTCTCTGGCTTTTATTGAACAGGCAGCCTGTGTTGACTATCAACAGCAGCTCTATTGTTTTTATGTATTAAGTAATCAGAAACAAGCTATTTTGCAAGATTACGCGGGCACAAAGGAAATAGAACAACAAATTCGTATTCATCTGAAATCCCACTTGCCAAGCTATGTGCGTGTTAAAAACTGCACGGAATTAAAAAGCCTGCCGCTCACAAACAATGGCAAACTTAATCGACAGGCCTTGCTTCGTTATGTAGAAGAACAGCAAGCAACAAATCTAGCTGTGCTGGAAATTGAAAAGGATACCGGTACAGACATCGAAGAAAAGGTATTGAAAATCTGGAAGCAGATTCTGGGTATTGCTTCCTTAAGTGTTGATGACAACTTCTTTGAGCTAGGTGGCGATTCCATTCTTGCCCTGCAGATTCTCGGCAAGCTACGTGAAGCAGGATTTACGGCAAGAACCCGCGACATCTTCCGTTATCAAACCGTAGCGGAACTGAGTCTTGTGTTACAACCTATGCGAGAAGATCGTGTGTTGAAGGCGATACAAACACCACTCTCAGGTGAGTGTGAACTTGCGCCGATTCAGCAGTGGTTCTTTGAAAAGAATTTCAGTAGCCCCTCACATTATAACCAGAGTGTCTTGCTTGATATAAAGAAGACAGTTACACCTGATGAACTGGAAAACATCTTTCAGATACTTGTGCAGCGACATGATGTGCTTAGGCTTGCCTTCGACAAGCAGGGTAGAGGCGCGCATTATCTTGAAGCGCCAACACATGAACTCTTAGTTCGGGAAAATATTGATTCACAGGAGCAGACCTTAACATTCATCGATACGGTACAGCGTTCCCTCAATATTCATTTGGGTCGCAACCTGCAGGCAGCTTTACTGTCTCGACATGATCGTGAAAAAAATCAGTTACTGATTGTGATTCATCATTTAGTTGTTGATGGCATTAGCTGGCGCATACTGCTGGAAGACTTTAATGCACTGTTAACAGAAAAAAACACAATCTTGGCCAGCAGAAAAAGCCATGCCTATGAGCAGTGGGCAAGTCAGCTTAGACACAAGGTCTTGCAAGCTGAACTCGACCAGGATCTAGAATACTGGTTAGCATTGTCCAATCTGAATGACACAAGTATCGCTGAAAAAACCCGTGCACGTGTTCATCGTGTACGTGATGTGGATGCTGTTCAACTTGTGCTATCAGAAAGTGTAACGGCAGATTTGTTATCACTGGATGCTCACTTACGTGTTGAAACGCGGGATATTCTTCTTTGTGCCTTTGCGCTCGCCTTGAGTGAACAGTTTGGAAATACGGAGATTCTGATTAATCTTGAATCACATGGCAGGGAGCTGATGTCGTCTGAACTCGATCTCGATAGAAGTCTTGGCTGGTTCACCTCACGTTTTCCCTTTTATGTATCCCTGAACTCAGACAGTGATATCAAAAGTTTGCTTAAGGAAGTAAAGGCCAGACTTAGACGTTTACCCCACGATGGAGAAAGTTATCTACCGCTGCGTTACTGGCATCCTGACGAGCAGATTCGAGAACGTTTACGCGCAATTGATAAGGCAGAAATTGTTTTCAACTATTTGGGCCAGTTTGTCGAACATCCATCTTCTGTTCAATTCGCCGATGACGCTATTGCGACAGTATCTACGGAATGGTCAGGACTTGACCGTAGTCTCAACAGTGAAATGGAACATCTTCTGGATGTCAGTGCACGAATTTTCAAACAGCAGCTGTCATTGGATTTTATTTTTTCAAACAAAGCTTTTCATAAAGAAAGCATTGAAGCACTGGCTAAGCGCTTTGAATTTAACCTTAAACATATTAGTTATTTAATTAAGCAGGAAGAGCTTCAAAGCAGCAGAAAAAATAATGGCTATTTGCTGATAGAGGATTTCCCTTTAATCACGAAAAACCTGAGTCAGCAAACACTCAACTTCATTGTTCATAGCACAACAGGTAGCATTGAAAATATTTTCCCCTTAACACCTATGCAGCAGGGCATGTATTTCCATAGCATGGAAAACTATCAGTCAGGTACTTATACCGAGCAGGTTAGCCTCGAACTTTCGGGCGAGATAGATTTTGAACATCTGAAACGTGCATGGAAAGCTGTGCAGGGTAATCATGAGATTCTGCGTACGGCATTTTTTGAAGACCAAAACAACAGTCTGGTACAAGTGGTTTTTGAGGAAGCTGAACTGGAATGTCTTGAGCTTTGGCAAGCAGATGAAAAACTGATTAGCGACTTTATTGAAGCTGATAGAAAACGCGGCTTTGATTTTACAAAGCCAGGGTTGATTCGTGTTGCCTTACTTCACCATCCAGAATCGTCGCACCACCCTGAAAATCAAAAAAGCACCTTGCTATGGACTTTCCATCACATCCTGCTTGATGGGTGGTCACTGGCCTTAGTGCTTGCCGAAGGCTTGCGAGTTTACCAGCGTTTGCATGAAGGCGAGCAACAGTTGCAAAAGCGTTTACCTTCGCTTTCTCATTACTTTGATTATTACAGACAGCATGAGAGTTTTGATGGGGAATTCTGGTCTGAGTATCTACAGCCCTTGAAAATATTTACACCTGCATCCTTAAGTGATCTCTTTGTCGTAGAAAAAAATAAAGACTTAGCGCGCAGTCAGACAAAACTTTCTCAGCAAACTAGCGAAGCGCTACTTATAAAAGCCAAACAGCATCAGGTGAGTCTGAATACCCTTATTCAGTTTGCATGGATTCATTGCCTTAATCGTTTAACGAATAACCCTTGCATCAGCCTTGGTGTCACACTTTCAGGCCGACCTGATGATTTGCCCGCCATGGAAAGTTTAGCAGGGGTGTTTATTAATACCTTGCCGCTTGTATTCAATCTTGAAAACCATAAAAGCCTGCAGGCTTCCCTGCGTCAGTTACAGGAAATCCAAAGCGCACTCATACAACATCAAGGCGATAGCCTCAGCGATATTCTTTCTCATGTGGAACTGGAAGCAAGCTCGCTCTTTGATCATGTGCTGGTGTTCGAAAACTATCCTGTGGAAAAAAACCTGACGCAACTGGAACTGGATTTCAATATTGAATCCTATCGCTATCTGTCAAAAAGTAATTTGCCCTTGGTGTTATCCATTGTGCCTGATAGCGAAATAGAAATTCGTATGGCATCGATTTATGGTAGCTACGCTCTTGACATGATTCAGCAGGCATTTGTTGACAGCATTGAATGGCTATTGAATGCAGATGCCAGTGATAGCAATATTTTTTCAGGAGAAGCACAGACGAGGGAAGTAGTTGCTTCAGGTAAAAATGTTGTAAATGAATTTAACACACTTTCGCTAACTGCAACACAGAAAACCCTCTATGACATTTTTTGTGAAGTATTAAACATCAATGCCTTTGATCCGCAGGCAAGTTTTTTTGAATTGGGTGGACATTCGCTATCGGTCACTCGTGCACTTAGCAAAATCAGGCAGCGAACAGGAAAACAACTGGGCATCAGGGAGTTTTTCGAACACCCCTATCTTTTCAGTCTTGCTGAACGAATAGATGAGCGTGCCGCTAGTCGTCCTGAGCACTTCATTCGTACCAGCCCCTTCATTGACATAGAAGCCAGCGATGCCCAGAAACGTTTCTGGTTCCTGGAAAAGATGAATGCCGGTACAGGCAGTTTCCACATTGGATTACCTTTACGCATTCAGGGTGAGCTCAACACAGCCTTGCTTGAAGAGGCTGTGCAATTGCTGCTACTCAAACATGACAGCCTGCGTTGTGCCTTTATTGAAAAAGATGGCGTACCCTTTTTACATCTTGAAGATCCGGAATTCAGGCTCGAGGTAGAAGACTGCAAAAGCGAATCGTTATCAGAAGAAGCACTTGAACACAAAATTCGTGCTTACCTGAGCACACCTTTCAAACTTGAACAGGCGCCGCTGTTCAGAATGAAATTACTGTTACTGGAAAACGAAAGCATTTTGCTCCCTTGTATTCATCATATTGTTTGTGATGGCTGGTCTCTGGAAATTCTCTTTGCTGATATATTTTATTTCTATCGCGAACTGTTATCAGGTGTAACAAAAGAACAGTTAATCGAAGATATTCATGAGCAACAAGGCAGTCAGGATAAGTTGGGTTTTCGTGATTATGTTTACTGGCAAAATAATCTTTTAAATGGAGAGCGTCGCCAGACACTGGAAACTTTCTGGTTGAAACAACTTAAGGGTTTTAAAACGCCCTTAGCCTTTCCTTACAATCGTGAAGTTGCTTCTGAGAATCTGCAGGCCGGTGCAACGATTCATCAGCTGGTGGATGCACAAGTTAGTGAAGCCATTTCAAAGTATTGCCAGCAATTGCAAATTAGTCACAACAGTTTCTTTGTGGGTGTCTATTTATTATTCCTGGCGACTTTTTCACGAGAAAAAGATTTGCAAATCGGCATGCCAGTGGCAGGGCGTTTACATGAAGCCTTTGAGAATATCTCGGGACTGTTCCTGAATGCTTTGGTGTTTCGTCAAAAACTGGATGCCAGACAGACACTGCCAAGCTATTTCAAACAGCTTGAAGGGAGTCTCCTTGATGTCTATGAACATCAGGATTTTCCTATCGATCAACTTATCGAATTGCTGGATCTTTCACGTTCTGCGTCATTGGAAAATATGCCCGGCATGCAGTTTGGTTACATTTACCAGAATGCGCGTAATACACGGCAAAGCCTGAATGAATTACAAGCCCTAGGTCAGCAAGCAGGCTTTTCTGTTTCTGCCATGTCCTTTGATATGAATACTGCGAAACATGACTTTGCCTTGAGCGTGCTCGACGCAGAACTTTCGCCTGATGACTGCTATCACCTTGCATTCGAATATCGAAGCGCTTTGCTGGACCACTCACGTATCAACGAATTACTGCAACATTTCCTGACACTGATGCAATTAATCGTGAAAGAGAGTGGGCACTTGACGGTGCAGGATTGTCTTTCATTGCCAACCACAACACTTGCACACTTGCTCAATCAACCGCTTGTGCAATTGCAGGCAGACTATGAAACCTTCCTGCCTTTCACGCCTTCACAGGAAGCGTTTTACATGAATGACCTGCTTAAGGGTCAGAGTGCATCAACATGGATTGGCTACAGTGTGCATGTGCCTGCAAGCTGGAATCTTGATATTCCCGTTTGGAAGCAAGCCTGTGAACAGATTGCCAGTGAACATTCGGTGTTACGTTTTTCAGCGCTTACTCAAGATGCCAATCTTTATCAGGGCATTAAAAACCCAGCGTCATACGACATTGATTTTGAGGTAATTGAAAATGTTTCCCAGGAAAAACTTGAAAACCTTATTCATGAGATAGTTTATAACCCTCACAATCTGAAAAGACCGTTCCGTTATCGAGTGCTTAAAGTAAACGATGGTTCCTGTGTTATCGTTCATGCCATGCATCATTTTATTTTTGATGCTATCAGTTTTATTGAACACTGGCGCTTATGTTTGGAGCGTTATCAGTCATTGGTTGGATTAAGTGCAGAAAATCCTAAATCTTCGAAGCAGGATAATTATCAGCATTATGTAAATGACTTGCTGGCAAGAATCGATGCAGAAGAACATCGAATTTACTGGCAGCAAGTTTTAAAAACAGTTCAGGCACCTGATTATAATGTGCCGGCTGCATATATGATGCAAGCTGATAACAGTTTGTTAGCGAGCAATGATTACATCAAACGTCGTTTGTTAATGCAGCAGGAAGACTGGCAAGCCATCAGACAATACTGTCGTGCGCAGGGCATTACGCCAGCTATTTTCCTTAAATTGGTTTACGGTATTCTGATTGATCTCTGGTGTAAACCGGAAAAGGATTTCTTTATTCTGGAACTGGTATCGGGAAGAGATCGTGCATTCCAGCACACACTAGCATCCTGTTTTTTAACACAGCCATTTATTTTTAATAAAAAATCACTGGCAACATCACAGATAGGTTTTGCCCATCTGCTCAAGGATCTTGCAGAACAACAGAAAGCCCATCGTGACCATGGTTGGCTATCCGAACAAACCTTGAAAGAACTTTTACCCAAATCGGCGAGTTATTTTTACTTTAACTTTTTAAGTTTTATTCCTGACCAAGGTGTGTTTGAGCGTGAGGAAGAAAAAATCTGTTTTCAGGATTATGGCAATGAAATCGATAATGCCGTGGAATTCAATCCACGACTTCGTCCTGAAGGTCTGGAGCTGAATCTTTATTATCGTGAACAGGTTTTTCACGAACAGGATTTTTTGGCTTGTGTAGTCTCGCTCGCAAAACAGATTATTTCAGGTTGTGACAGCCTTGGTCATCTGGATTTTGTGAGAGATATAAATACACAGGCATTACTTTCTGCGCCTGCATTAAGCACACAGAAAGACAAAAATGTACAAACACTCTGGCAACTATTTTCAACACAGCTCGATAATGATTCGAATATTTATCTCAACTTCAATACCCAGCTAAATAAAAGTGAACAGCAGTGGACTTATCAACAGCTCAACAGCGCCAGTGATTCGCTTGCCCGTTACTTCCATGCACAAGGTTTCAGTAAAGGCGATGTGCTGTTATTACAGAGTGAAAAAAGTATCGAACTCATTGCTGCTTTCTGTGCCTGTGCTCGGTTGGGTATTATTTTCTGTGCCATCGATCCACAAAGTAGCGAAGCACAAGGTCAGTATTATCTCTTTAACAGTCAGGCAAAAGCACTGTTATCACAACAGGCATTGCAGCGTGCCATTGAAGAAAATGTTCAGATAGCTTTTGAAGAAGTAGAAGTGTCTGCTGAGGATATTGCTTATCTGGTTTACACCTCTGGCACTAGTGGTCAGCCAAAAGCTGTTGCCGTATGTCATGGCAGCATTACGGGAAC
>JBECKS010000195.1:0-5502 GCA_040235395.1 Pseudomonadales bacterium
CTGGTGCACAGAGCAAGCAAATTGAAGTAATCACCTACGGTGAAGAGCGTCCTAAGGCATCAGGTTCAACAGAATCTGCCTACAGACAGAATCGTCGTGTTGATATTCAATATACAGTAGGTCAACCGTAATTAGTTTAGCTTCATGGCAGTAATGCTCTGAAGCGAAAATACAGGTTATACTCAAAAGGCAGGCAATAACCTGCCTTTTTTGTGTCTTTAGTTTGTCTAACATCTGAACTAAATGGCCAGCAATAAGCTCCAAGTCTGTACAATTAAAAGCCTGGATAATTAACAACAACGTTTTTGGGATGTGACAATGGTTTTCACAAATTCTAAACCTTCATTTCAGTTTGTATCGATTCTTGTTTGCTTATTACTTGCAGTGAACTCAGTGCAAGCGGCACCACTTTTACAAAGAAACGGCAACAATTCTGAAGTGAATACCTATTCAAATGTTGAGACAAATGAAACAGATAACTCCCAAAGCCTGAATTATGAATTGCTTCAACGCATCAATGCACTAGAGGAAGAGGTTCAGAAATTAAGGGGAATTCTGGAAGAACAGAATTACACCATACAACAAATGAAAGATGCAGAACGCGATCGCTATGCAGATATTGATACGCGATTAAATGCCTTGAAAGCAGGGCAAGTCAACACGCCAAGTGGGGCTGTCATCGTAAATGACAGTTCATCTACTGGCATGGATGAAGATACAAAAACCTACATGAGTGCTAAAGCCAAGGTAGATAGCAAGGAATTTAATGCAGCCATTGCAGAATTTTCTCTCTATCTTGAATTTTTCCCCGATGGAAAATATGTACCACAAGCCCATTACTGGATGGGAGAGCTTTACATGTCTTTACCCGTACCAGAACTTGATAATGCGCAGCGTTCTTTTGAAACCGTCATCAAAAACTTTCCTACCCATGCAAAGGTACCCGATAGTCTTTACAAGTTAGGCATGTTACAAAAACAGAAAAATAACAAAGTAGCAGCGAAGCAGAATTTTGAACGCATCTTAAAAGAGTTCCCACAAAGTGCTTCAGCAAATCTTGCTAAAACCCAACTTGAATCTCTGTAAGCAATAGTTCCCTTCTTTTATGAGCACCAGTTTGCGTATCACTGAGATTTTTCATTCACTACAGGGTGAAGGAAGGTTCAGTGGTCTTCCAACTACTTTTATTCGATTAACGGGTTGCCCTTTGCGTTGTGTTTACTGTGATACCGAATATGCCTTTCATGGTGGTTCAATCCTCATGCTTGATCAGATTCTTGAGCAGGTGAAAACGCATAAAGCAAAATATGTTTGTGTAACGGGTGGAGAACCTCTTGCACAAAAAGCATGCTTGCCATTACTCAGTCAACTTTGTGACGCAGGTTATGAGGTTTCACTGGAAACCAGTGGTGCACTTCCTATAGCCGATGTTGATGAACGAGTGTGCGTGGTAATGGATTTAAAAACCCCTTCATCAGGTGAAGTTCAAAAAAATCTTTATGAAAATATTGAGTTTTTAAAACAAAAAGACCAACTGAAATTCGTAATTGCAGATAGGGAAGATTATCTCTGGAGTAAGGAACAATTGTTCACGCATGCCTTACATGAACAGGTGGGTGAGGTGTTGTTTTCTCCCGCTTATGGCGTGATAGATTTAAGAGCGCTATCTGAATGGATTCTTGAAGATCAACTACCAGTGCGTTTCCAGCTTCAGCTTCATAAGCTCATCTGGAATGACCAGCCGGGGCATTAGTATGAGCAAACGAGCTGTGATATTACTTTCTGGGGGGCTCGACTCTGCCACCTGTCTTGCCATAGCAGCCAATCAGGGTTTCGAGCTGCATGCCATCAGCTTTGATTATGGTCAGCGTCACTCTGCTGAGCTGCTTGCTGCCGAGCGCTTAGCCAAACATTATCAGGCGAGTCATCGAGTGTTTCGTATAGACCTTGGGCAAATTGGTGGTTCAGCGCTAACCGATACCCGTATTGATGTTCCGAAATATGGTACTAGTCCTGGCAACATTCCTATTACCTATGTGCCAGCACGCAATACCGTGTTTTTATCCTATGCCTTGGCAGCCGCCGAGGTGCTAGAGGCAACGGATATCTTTATTGGGGTGAATGCTGTGGACTATTCTGGCTACCCTGATTGCCGGCCTGAGTTCATAAGTGCTTTTGAAAGCATGGCAAATCTGGCTACCAAGGCAGGGGTTGAGGGTAATAAGCTTGAAATCCATACGCCTTTGATCGATTTAAGTAAGTCAGAAATCATTCAGAAAGGCCATGCACTTGGGCTAGATTACGGTATGACAGTTTCGTGTTATCAGGCCGATTCAGAGGGTCAGGCCTGTGGTGAATGTGACAGTTGCGAGTTAAGAAAGCAGGGCTTTAAGGCGGCAGGAATTGCAGACCCAACACACTATCGCTAGGGTGCTTTTTTCTAAGATAAGCCCCTGAAACCCTTGTTATTTCGCCTTAAATCAGTATTATTCCCGCTTCGTTTTCTGAGGCTGATTTGTCCAAAACATCCTCAAAAAAGTTGATTTCAAAACGTATTTTCCGAATAGCGTGGGTCGTTAGCTTTTAGTCTTAGTTGGAGCAAAGCGACTCACTAAGACTTAATACCCGTAGGGTGCAGTTGGGTGAGTTTCCACCGACTTAACTAACTGAATTTAGAATATCAAGAATAGCGTGGGTCGTTAGCTCAGTTGGTAGAGCAGTTGGCTTTTAACCAATTGGTCGCTGGTTCGAATCCAGCACGACCCACCATCTCCAAGTCTAATTAAATCTCATATAATCCAATAACCAACGAAAAACCCCTTTAAAACGAGGGTTTCTGTGTTTTTCCTGTCTTAATTAGTCCAATGCGATTCAACCAAATCCATTACTAATCGGGGGTATGATTGGGGGTATTTATTGTGTATAAATAATAATACCCCCAAGGAGATGATATGCCATTATCCGAGTTGCAGATTAAAAAAGCTAAACCCCTAGAAAAGCCCTATAAGTTAAGTGATGGAAGGGGGATGTTCCTGTTAATCAACCCAAATGGGTCAAAACTTTGGCGCTGTAAGTATCGTTTTAATGGAAAGGAAAAGACTTATTCGATTGGTCCATATCCAGAGATAAGCCTCAAAATTGCCAGGGAGAAAAGGGAAGAAGCGAGGCGACTGTTGTCAGAGGGAGTAGATCCATCTTTCCAAAAGCAACTCGAAAAATCAGCAAGCCAGTTAGCAGCATCTAATACTTTTGAGATGGTGGGGAGAGAGTGGTTAGAAAAAGAGTCACACATTTGGTCGAAAAGCCATTTTGTAAGAGTAGAAAGGTATCTTGAGAAAGATCTCTTTCCATTTATTGGTAAAAGGGCGGTAAGTGAAATAAGCGCTCCTGAATTGTTAGAGGTGTTGAGGAAGGTTGAGGCTAGAAAAGCCATAGAAACGGCCCACAGGGTTAAGCAGACTGCTGGGATGGTTTTCCGTTACGCAATTGTAACGGGCAGAGCCGAAAGAGATCCTTCAGCTGATTTGAAAGGTGCGCTAAAGAAACCCATTAAAACCAACTACTCAGCAATTACTGATGTCGACAAAGTAGGGCCGCTATTGAGAATGCTAGATGGATATGATGGCACGATTGTGGTCAAAACAGCCCTTAAGCTTTCCCCTCTTCTTTTTTTAAGACCAGGTGAATTAAGAAGGTTGGAATGGTCTGAGATCAACTTTGAGAGGTCTAGAATAGAAATACCAGGCAGTAAAATGAAAGGTAAACGAGACCATATAGTGCCACTTTCCAAGCAGGCAAAGGATTTGCTTAAAGACCTGAATGAGCATACAGGTATGAGACAATATGTTTTCCCTGGAGAACGCTCGCCTAGGTTACCAATGAGCGAAGAAGCGGTAAGGGCTGCTCTTAGAAGAATGGGAATATCAAAAGATGAAATGACAGGCCATGGTTTTAGAGCAATGGCTAGAACCTTGCTAGATGAGGAGTTGGAATTTAAAGTTGAGTGGATAGAGCAGCAGTTGGCTCATGCAGTGAAGGATTTAACAGGAACAGCGTATAATAGGACCAAGCATTTAAAACAGAGAACAGAAATGATGCAGGTTTGGGCTGATTACTTAGATTCTTTGAAAGTCAGATAGATTAAGATTCACTAAAGACTGGCTCACCGCCACTTATAGATATAACCCCTTGATATTTAAGGGGTTATATTTAGCAATCTTTTTTATCCCCCCAATTATTCCCCCCGCTAACTTCAGTACTTTTCCTTTCCCGGAAGCTTGTTGTCTGTAGTGTAAACAAATTTATAAATTTATTTACACCTCTCTAGTGACTGGTAAAATGTAAATTAAATCGTAAAAGAGCTATTTTTTTACACTCACGTAAACTAATCGATTAACTTTACATTGCTATGACTAAACTTGGATACGCTAGAGTCTCAACGAACCAGCAAGACCTTAAAATACAAATAGACCGTCTGGTAGGTGAGGGCGTAAAGAATCACCCAGATTACCTTTTTACCGATAAAGCCTCTGGCAAAGATGATGATAGAGCTGGTTTAGAATTGATGAAAACCAAGGCGAGAGAGGGAGATCACATTGTTATTACTAAGCTAGATCGTTTGGGAAGAAACACGGCCGACATGATTAATATAATTGATGAACTCCATGAGCGTAAAATTACGATTCAGTTCTTAGATGATGGGATTAGTACTGAGGGTGCAATGGGAAGAATGGTTGTAACTATCCTGTCTGCAGTTGCTGAAGCTGAGCGCCACAGGATACTTGAAAGGACGAATGAGGGTAGAAGAGCTGCTGTCATGCAGGGAGTTAAGATGGGTAGAAAACCCAAGCTTACACAGAAAGATGTGATGCAAATAAAAGATCTTGTTCGTTTGGGTGAGTCTAAGGCTAATATTGCAAAAAAATATAATATAAGTAGGCAGACTGTATATAATTTGGTGCAATAAATTATAACAAGAAGTTGAATTGGGTGTTAAATGACTAAGGTTAGATTCGGTCCTGATGGGATACATTTTTTTGATCGATATACGGGGTCTAATTTACTAATTGAGGAGTCAATTCCGCCTAAAAAAAAATGGGCTATAAGTCCTAGACAAGTATCGATTGCTCTTACAAATGCATGCGATTTAGATTGCACCCATTGTTATGCTCCTAAACAGGCTGCACGTTTAGAACTCGATACTGTAAAAAAATGGATGCTTGAGTTAGATAAAGCAGGTGCTTTTGGTGTCGGCTTTGGTGGAGGAGAGCCAACTTTGTATCCAGGTATCAGTGATCTATGTTCCTTCGGGAGCAAAAATACAAATCTTGCAATTACCTTAACGACTCATGGTCATAGAATAAATGACGAGTTGGCTGAGTGTATAAAATCTTCAGTTCATTTTCTGAGAATTAGTATGGACGGTCTAGATGAGAATTATGAAAAAATCAGAGGAAGAGCATTTCCCGAATTTTTAGAAAAGCTAAAACTTATTCGAAGTTT
>JBECKS010000197.1:0-2680 GCA_040235395.1 Pseudomonadales bacterium
TTCTGGATGTGAATTTCGACACTTTTCCTCGCATGACCTTTGCAGAAGCTCAGCGACGTTTTGCCAGTGATAAACCGGATTTAAGGATTCCGCTTGAACTGGTGGATGTTGCTGATTTGATGCAAAACGTTGAGTTCAAAGTGTTTGCTGGCCCTGCATCTGATCCAAAAGGGCGCGTTGTAGCCATGCGTTTGCCCAAAGGCGGCAGCCTGAGCAGAAAGGATATTGATGAATACACAAACTTTGTTGGCAATTACGGCGCTAAAGGTCTTGCCTATATCAAGGTAAATGAAAAGACAAAAGGCCTGGATGGTTTGCAATCGCCCATTCTTAAATTTCTGCCAGAAGAAACCGTGAATGGCATTCTGGAAAGAACCAAAGCCGAAGATGGTGACCTCATTTTCTTCGGTGCTGATAAGGCGACAGTTGTGAATGATGCTTTAGGCGCGTTAAGAGTAAAGCTGGGTGCCGATTTGAACCTTTACACCTGTGAGTGGGCACCTCTGTGGGTAGTAGATTTTCCAATGTTTGAAGAAATAGAGGGTGGTTGGACACCATTACACCATCCCTTTACTGCACCTTCTACAGATCCAGAAAGCTTGATGGCTTCACCGGGTGAAGCATTGTCGCGCGCTTATGACATGGTGCTTAATGGTGTGGAGTTGGGCGGTGGCTCAATCCGTATTCATACACCAGAAATGCAGCGTGCTGTATTCAAGGCCTTAAAAATCGATGATGCGGAAGCTGATGAGAAATTCGGGTTTTTGCTGGATGCCTTGAAATTTGGTGCACCTCCTCACGGTGGTTTGGCCTTCGGTCTTGATCGTCTTGTGATGCTCATGACAAAGGGCCACTCCATTCGAGACGTGATTGCATTTCCGAAAACCCAGACAGCATCCTGCCTGTTAACGGAAGCGCCTTCAGAAGTGGAAAGTGAAACCCTTAACGAATTACATATTCGTGTACGAAAGCCTGCAGTAGAAAGTTAAATCAACATTATTGCTACACTGCTTGCATCGTGCTTCTTGCTAGGCTAAGAAGAGACTATGGCAATCATACTCGGCATTGACCCTGGTTCGCGCATAACAGGTTGGGGTCTCATTTCAGCGCAAGGTCAGAAAAACAGCTTTATTGCTTGTGGCTGCATTCGTATGGAAACGGTTTCTCTTCCTGAAAGGCTCAAACAAATCTTTGATGGTGTTACTGAAATTGTAGAGCACTACCAGCCTGAGCAAGCCGCTGTAGAACAGGTGTTCTTAGCGCGAAATGCCGATTCCGCTTTCAAACTTGGGCAGGCAAGGGGCGCAGCAATCACGGCACTGGTTAACAAGAACCTGGATGTTGCAGAGTATTCAGCCAGACAGGTGAAACAGGCAGTGGTTGGAAAAGGCGCTGCAGATAAATCGCAGGTTCAGCATATGGTTAAACATATTTTGCAACTTGATGACTTTCCTCAGGAAGATGCCGCTGATGCCTTAGCCGTTGCTATTTGCCATGCCAACACGCAACATAGTTTGATTAAACTGTCAGGTGCATCCAAAGTGCGTCGTCGAAGAATTCGATAATCAGTTTGAAAAAAAGAAACTAAAAGAATAAAGAGAAGAAAATGATTGGAAGGCTCACAGGCTTAGTGGTTTCAAAACATCCACCTGAACTCCTGCTTGATGTGAATGGTGTGGCCTACGAAATCAGTGCGCCCATGACAACCTTCTATCAGTTGCCTGCGGAAGGTCAGCAAGTAACACTTCATACACATCTTGTCGTTAGGGAAGACGCACAGCTTCTTTTCGGTTTCTATGAGCTTATCGAACGCTCATTGTTTCGTGCCTTAATCAAGATAAATGGTGTTGGTCCTAAACTGGCCTTGGCCATTCTCTCTGGTATTGAAGTACAGGCCTTTGTGCAATGTATCAATGACGGTGATAGTTCTACCTTAGTGCGTGTACCCGGTGTAGGAAAGAAAACCGCAGAGCGTCTTGTGATAGAAATGCGAGATAGGCTTAAGGATCTGGATGTGGGTGTTTCACTGGCTTCTGGTGAACAGATTTCATTGGCAAGCCTGAGTAAGCCTTCTGCACGAAACGATGCAGAAAGCGCACTCGTTGCTTTGGGTTATAAAGCAACTGAGGCAGCAAAAGCCATTTCACAAATTAAGGAACAGGATCTTTCTAGCGAAGAAATGATTCGTCTAGCGCTGAAGAACATGCGGTGACTGATTTATTTAAATCATGCTGAAAAATCAAACGAACAGAAATTTTATTCAGTTAACAAATCATTTACGCCTACTACTGGCGTTTTCTTTTTTCTGCCTTGCTGTCTTAAGTGCCGCGCGTTTAAGTAACCTGTTGTTTTTTGGCAACCTGGACGAATTATCACCACAGCAAAGTGACATAGCAGCCATGTTTGTGATGGGCTTGCGTTTTGATCTTAAAGTGCTTGCTACTTTGCTGTTCATTATTTACTGCTTGCCAACGATATTTGCCGCTTGGTGGATTAAACCAGAAAAATTCCATAGCTATCTGCATACTGTTTTTTCGTGTTCTCTTTTGCTGCTGTTGATGCTGGCTGTTATCGAATTTGGCTACTGGATTTTTTTCGGCGGGCCTTTAGATGTCATGGTTTTTGGGTTTTTCGAAGACGATACCTTGGCTATCATGAAAACCATCATAGCCGATTGGCG
>JBECKS010000204.1:0-6194 GCA_040235395.1 Pseudomonadales bacterium
CGTGGTGCTTATGGAAAGGCAGAGAAATCAGTTAAGGTTACTCAGCCATTAACTTTACTTGCTACTCTCCCTAGGGTTGTAGGCCCTAATGAAAGTGTATCTTTACCTGTCAATGTCTTTGTTAACAATGATCAAATTAAAAATGTAAATGTATCGGCGATCAGTGAGGAAATATTCACCTTAAAGAAATCTGAAGACTCGTTAAAATTTGAAGGTCCGGGGGATCAGATTACTTTTTTACAGTTGAAAGTTAACGACCTGATTGGGAAAGGTAAGATTACTATTAAAGCCGAAAGCCAAAGTAATCAAGGTGAGAAGGAAACTGCCGAGCAAACAGTTTATCTAGAGTCCAGAACGCCAAACCTTCCTGAAACAACGGTTATTAGCAAGTTGCTTGAAGCGGGGGAGACTTGGTCTCCTGAGCTGACAGTAAATGGAATGGAAGGAACAAATAACAGTTCCTTGACCGTAAGCAGTATGCCTCCAATCAATCTAGATTCAAGACTAGGTTATCTCATTTCATATCCACATGGTTGTGTGGAACAAACAACATCTTCAATTTTCCCTCAGGTTTTATTGGATAAGCTTGTTAATCTTGATAGCGAGCAGAAGGGAGATATTGAATATCATGTTAAGGAGGCAATAGAAAAATATAAGAGGTTCCAGTTGGATGATGGTTCATTCTCGTATTGGCCTGGAGAGTCATATTCAAATGATTGGGCTAGTGTTTATGTAACGCACTTTTTGGTTGTTGCAAAAGATAAAGGTTATGCAGTTCCGAAGGTGATGCTAGACGACGCACTAAAAAGTTTGAGAAGTAAAGCAGCGAACAATGTGGATTCGTATTCTTATTCGTTGCAGGTTAGTGCTTATCGATTATATGTATTGGCGCTTTCAGGCACGCCCGAGCTTTCTTCAATGAACAGGTTAAGAAATAACCTGCTGAAAAATGAGAAGACCAGCGATAAATATTATTTTGATGTGGCTCGTTGGTTACTTTCTGCTGCTTACCAACAAGCTGGACTAAAAGATGTTGCTAAAAAACTTATTAATAAATCTGAGAAAAGTATCCAACATTATAAAAATGGTGGTTATACCTACAGTTCTCGCTTGAGGGATAACTCAATACTTATGATAGCTCTGAATGCGCTAGGCGATGATGAGGCCAGCTGGGATAATGCTGTTTCGATATCTAAGGAATTATCTTCAGAGAAATATCACAGCACTCAGTCTATTGCATGGAGCCTGATAGCTTTAGCTAAATATTCAGAAACACAAAGGGTTAGCGGAGAAGATAAGTTCTCAATCAAGGAGGCAGACCAAGATTGGAGAAAACTAAAATCAATAAATACGATTTATAAGGAGAACCTCGATACTAATTTGCTAAAAGGTAAAGCGCTAACATTCAGGAATGACTCAGAAAATAAACTGTTTATGACAGTTAGTAATACTGGAACTCCCGTTTCCAGTAGTGAAACAGCAAAAAGTAGTGGTATAGATTTGAATGTAAGGTTTACTGATATGAATGGCCGAAGCATTGATGTTAGTTCGCTTCCCCAAGGAAAGGATTTTATAGCCGAAGTTGATGTGTCTCTTTTGAACACTTCGTATGATTATAAAATAGAAGATATTGCTTTAAGTATGGTCATGCCCAGTGGTTGGCAAATCAGGAATCAGAGGCTTGAGGGAGAAGCCTTAGCTGACGGACTTGATTATCAGGATATTCGTGACGATCGCGTAAGTAGTTATTTTAGTCTTTGGAATGACTATCACTGGTATTACCGATACAACGATCGTAGTCATCGTTCACAAAAGGTGAAGGTAATTCTCAATGCCTCTTTTGCTGGAAAATTTTACTTGCCAGGCTGGCAAGTAGGCGCCATGTATGACGATGAGGTAATAGCGAGAACCATAGGTCAATGGGTAGAAGTGGTGGCCGACTAAAGAGATTGTAGGTTGGTCTAAAAAATGAAAAAAACGATTTTACTTCTAACCATTAGTGTCGTTTTTGTAATTTTTCATTTTACCCCGATGCCTTTGCCGGGTGAGAAGAATACTTATTCTTCAGTTCTTGAGAGTACAGAAGGGGAGTTGTTGTCAGCTAAAATCGCAAGTGATGAGCAATGGCGATTCCCTCCCGTAAACACCATTCCTGAAAAGTATGTGATTGCTGTCGTCGAGTACGAAGATAAGAGGTTCTATTTTCACCCAGGAGTTGATCCTCTAGCTATTTTGAGAGCAGCAAAAAGTAATATTGAAGCAGGTAAGGTTGTGAGCGGCGGTAGTACGCTTACGATGCAATTGGCCAGGATGGTGTTGAATCATGAGAAAAGAAGTTTTGGAAATAAAATTGTCGAAGCTTTTCTGGCATTAAAATTGGAATGGCATTTTTCCAAAGATGAAATACTTGGAATGTACGCTAACTCAGCACCTTTTGGCGGAAATAATGTGGGTATCGGTGCGGCTAGTTGGCGTTACTTTTCTAGACTTCCGAGAGATCTTTCATGGGCGGAAGCTTCTCTTTTGGCAGTGTTACCGAACAGCCCATCTCTTATACATTTAGCAAGAAGCCGAGAGATATTAAAAAGCAAAAGAGATGCATTGTTAGAAAGGCTGTATGAAAAAGGATATTTTGATTCAACTGAGTTAAAACTAAGCTTGCTTGAACCTATTCCTGAATCTCCTCAAAAAGTACCCCAGAAAGCAAATCACCTTTTACAGTATTTATTGGAAAAGTATCCAGAAAAAAACCACTTCAAGACTACTATTGAAAGTGAACTCCAGAATAACTTGAACATTAAAAGTTATAGATACGTAAAGGAGTTAGATAGAAAAGGAATTGGTAACGTTTCTGTAGTTGTTATCGATAATAAGACAATGAACCTTTTAGCATTCTTGGGTAATAAAACTTATAAGAATGGTGAACAGTACGCTCCCTACGTCAATATTGCTGTTAGCCCAAGATCTTCTGGATCGATTTTAAAACCGTTGCTTTACGCTTCAATGCTTCAGGAGGGAGAAATTACTTCTGAGATGTTAATTCCAGACATTCCTACAAACTACGAAGGGTTTACGCCGCAGAATTATGACAGGGAGTACCGTGGTGCAGTTCCGGCGAAAGAAGCTTTAGCCCAATCACTGAATATTCCTGCAGTGAGAATGTTGAGGAGCCACGGCATTCCACAGTTTCAACATGATCTAGAGGATCTGGGAGTAACAACCTTGTTCAGGTCTTCAGATGATTATGGACTAAGCTTGATTTTGGGAGGTGCTGAAATAACTCTGTTAGACATCACCACCATTTACGCCCAGTTACTAACAATAGCTAGAGATAGGTTGGATGAAATTGTAAATGAACTGAAGATATTGAAAGATGAAGAACAAAGAGCGAAAAGAGTGAGTATTTATCCAGGCGCATCATGGTTGATGTTTGAAGCCCTTTTGGAGGTAGTTCGCCCAGGGACAGAAGGGTATTGGAAGGATTTTAAATCTAGTCAGAAGATAGCTTGGAAGACTGGAACCAGTTATGGGTTAAGAGATGCCTGGGCCGTGGGAAGTTCTGCAAGATACACAGTAGGCGTTTGGGCTGGAAATGCCGATGGAAGGAGCGTTGCCCAACTTAGCGGAGCATCAACTGCCGCGCCTTTGATGTTTGAGGTCTTTGATATGTTGAAAAGGTCTCAATGGATTGAGGAACCAATTGTGGATTTGAAAGAGATTGAAGTCTGTAAAGATGATGGTTATTTGTCTGGCGGACGTTGCGAGACTGTTTTAACCAAAATTCCCGAACAAAGTAACTTTGATTTGATTACGCCTAATCATAGAACAGTGCATGTCGAAACGGGCGGGCAATACCTAGTTCATGGTGCCTGTGAATCTATAGAAAATATGAACAATGTTGATTGGTTTATTCTGCCGCCTTCTCAAGAACTTTATTGGAGAGCGCATAACTCATCGTACAAGGTTTTGCCGCCTTGGAGGAAAGACTGTATTAGAGAACTAGCTAGTTATACGAATGAAAACCCGATTGACTTGGTTTATCCGACTCCGGGCTCAAAAATATATATTCCTGTAGAGTTGGATGGAAAACGGGGTGCAGCAGTCTTTCAGGCAGTTCATAGAGATGCTGATGCTGAATTATTTTGGCACATTGACGGCGAGTATGTCGGGAAAACATCTTTGAATCATACCCAAGAATTGGATGTATCTTCAGGCGAACATACCCTTACGATAGTTGATCCTCAGGGGTTTAGATTATCTCAACGTTTTGAGGTTCTAAATAAATGAGAAGGTTTGTTTTAACCCTGATTCTTATCATGCAAGCACCTTACTTGATAGCCGGTACTCAATGTACTTACAGTACTTATAAATGGAATACGATTGAGAGAAAGGTTGTTGGTTTTGAAAGGGTAAGTAAATCTTATGAAGAGCTTTCTGAAAATGAAGTAGATAATTTAACGGGCTGTACGATTTGTGAAGAAGATCAACGGGAGATACTGATATCAGGAATAAAGTCGTTCAAGGTGTGTAAATTTCTTGCTGACGATATCGAGGATGTACTTCTGAGGTCAATTGCGAAAGGGCAGAAAATTAAGGAAATTATTGGGTATAGAGTTGGGATGACCAAAGGCGAGGCAGATAAAGCAGGCAATAGAACACAATTCAGCTTTCATTCCTTTGGCGTGGCAATTGATGTGAACTCAGCGTTTAATGGCTTGTATGATGAATGCATTGTTTTTGATTCACATTGCAGACTAATTAAAGGCGGAAACTGGGTAGAGAAGTCACCTTATTCGTTAAAGCCAGATAGTTATTTGGTAGAAGCCATGAAAGAGAAAGGATTTAAGTGGGGTGGTGAGATTGAAGGTAAGCAAAAAGATTTTATGCATTTTTCATTGACTGGATATTAAATAGGGTGGGGTATGTCTGAGGAAATTGAAGTAGAAACAATTGCACGAAAAACAGATTTAGTTACTTACTGTAAACCAAGTTATGGACCTCTAGTAGCAAGAATAGATGTTGATGAATACGAGATTGTTGAAGATATCGAGTATGAATTAGGTGAACCAGACCAAAAATTTCCCAAATGCGCCGCGTTTAAGGATCAATACAAGCTAGGGTCAACAATAATTAAAAAGAAATAGGAGTAGGTCGGTGGCTAGGACTGCATGTAAATTGTTAAGACGCTTATCTCAAGATACTTGGGAGAGAATTCAGTTTTCTAGAGCTAGGCAAGGTTTAAAGATTTACGAAGTAACAATAACTCAGAATCTAATATTTGAATTACATAAAAAAGGATCGAATAGTGGAGTAAAAGTATTTGAAGCAGTAGATGAAAAAACTAATGGAAACGATTTGGAATTTTTTGTTAAAACTAAAGGCGGGTATCTGTTTTTCCCAGTTCAGGCGAAAATTATCTATTCAAATTTATGTTACCCAAGGTTAGAACATGGCAATCAGATAAATGATTTGCGTACTTATGCGCAGTCATATGGAGGAGTCCCTCTTTATCTTTTATACAATTACTCACCAAACTATACAGATAGGCCAAGAATTCAGGGTATTAATTGTTATCCAATAGATTTTGGTTGCACATTTGTTAGTGCGGATTTTCTCTTTCATAATTACGCTTATCAGTGGGTTGATGTTAATGGTAATGATAGGTGGACTATCCCTAGTTTTGATGATTTGCATCCAGATTATGCAATCCCTTGGTTTATCCCTTTTTGTGTAAACAGGAATGAAATTGATAGGCAGCCAATTTTTGAAAAGTTAGGTTTATCTTTTAGCGAATTTTCTAATTCTGATATTAGAGTGTTTTCCGAAGATGAGCTTGAGGATCAGAATTGGAAACCTCTAGATTTACTCCAATTACCTGATAATGACTTTTTTGAAAGTCGAGACGATGTTTTCGAAAAGTTTTCACCAAAATTCCGGTTTATTCTCGCTTAGCCACATAAATTATTCATTGAGTGGTTGGGTAGGTGGTTAAACCAGAGCTACCCAGCTTGACTCCTAGTATCTAAACTGCTCCAACCAATCATCTAGGTCATCAATTTTATAACGATGACCAACCCCCAATACCGAGTCCAGTTTCTTAGTTAGAGTTTGGAGCAATACTCCATTGTAAATTTTCCGTCGGTTTATTCAAATAATTTGGTAACCGCTGCATCGTCTGGATTGTTTGCGGAGCA
>JBECKS010000214.1:0-10049 GCA_040235395.1 Pseudomonadales bacterium
TCATCCATGTCACTTAGCTTGATAACCGTTGATGGCAAGCCATTAATGGCTCGATCCTTAATCACAAACAGCATGTTCTGCACTGTTGATTCGAAGGGCTTTTCACGATCACCGCTACCTAAAACAATCGCATCATATTTGCCCACAGAATCTTCCAGATACACAACATCCGGTGCGTAGAAGAATTTGCGTCGATTAACGTTGGCGGCACCTGAGCCATCAACTCCCAGATTAGCAATCTCACTCAAGGTTGAATTTTTTAAATCATCGGGCGCTAAATCCACACGCCAGACATGCCCGCCCGTATCACCCACATAAGCACGATCACTGTAACCATCATCATCACGGTCGATTAAAGTGATATCAGAAGGAATCGGGTACTTCATGTCCGAATCATAAGTTTTATCCAGCTTGAGCAAGAGTGCGCCTGTTCGAAGATTCACGATATAAATGGCATTACCTTCATTGGCTGGATAGGTTGGGTTAGCTCTATCTTCGTCTTCACTGTAACCACCACCAAACATCAACACGGGATCAGTCAGGCTTGAACCGTTAGCTAATGGTGCCTTGGCATAGAAAGGCAGCGGTGATGACCAGGTTTGCCCCAAGCCTGGCAACTTGCTGGCATCCAGTCTCCAAAGAAATTTAGGCGGTGTTTTCGCAGCAGGGAAACCAGAGGTGAAAGGGTCGAATATTTCCAGCGCGTAAATGAAATTCCCACCACGTCTTGCGGTGGCAAAAATAAAGTGACGCCTCGTACCGCCATCATCAAAGGTGGCCGTGGTCATGGGTCCGTCAAAACCATAGGTTTTGATGCCCGTGGTGCTATTATCACGCAGCGGCTTCATGGTGTCGTAAAACTCTGGAGGAACAAAAGCCCACAGTTCCTCACCTGCGCCATTGGCATTACCACCCTGAACAGCGCGCAATACACCATCATTAGAGGAATAATAAATCACCACCTTGTCATCAGCGCTGGAATCAGAAGAACTGGTGGCAAAGTTAATCACTGCTGGCTGCGAATGGATTACGTCACCATGAATAGATGCCCTAACATCGGTGTAGAGACCATCGGCGTTTTCATCCATCTGGTTGTCGGCACCACGGAACCAGTCAATCAGTGCCTTCGCCTCGTCAGAATCCACTGGAGGATCATAATCACCAACAGGCGGGGCTGGTAAAGCAACCAGATCCGAGATCAAATCAGAGTTTGAGGTATCAAAATCCTTCAGGTCTGAGCCATTGGAATTTGCTTCACTATCCCTGATGGTGAGCATCTTTCTTGTGGCCTGGCTTGATGCATAGGCTTCACG
This sequence comes from Pseudomonadales bacterium, assembly GCA_040235395.1. Taxonomy (GTDB): domain Bacteria; phylum Pseudomonadota; class Gammaproteobacteria; order Pseudomonadales; family JBECKS01; genus JBECKS01. The sequence goes on from JBECKS010000214.1 coordinate 1,314, forward strand.
AATGTGCTGAGCAACACCACCTTTTTCAACTAAAGGTCCGTCAGGATTATCTGAACCTGATTCCGGATTACCCCGAGGGTCAAAATCCCAGAAAGTGGAGTCTTCTGTCCAAATACTTTGAACACTATCTTTAACGAAACCAGTGATATTGCTATGCACCTGATCGCCATTGGCATCTGCCAAAAACACTTCCTTGGTGGTGCCATCAAAGGCAAGCTTGTAGTGCTTCAGGTTACCGCTCCATTGAGGCAAATTGTTTTCGTTGGGGCGGAACACACCCATGTATACCTGGTTGGCATGGGTGCCCCGGACGTTAACACTCACCGGCAAGGTTACTGAAGCGAACACACTATCTACCGCTAGAATCTCGTCAAAGATGCTTGCCAAAGCCAAAGCAACCTCGTCAGCATTTGTTGCCAGAAAAAACGCACCCTTGCCCTGATTAGCTGTACTTTGCATTAACTCAACAAGCGGCTTATCAGGATTTGTAATAAACGTTTCTCCCGTTTCCTTATCCACCCCTAATTCAATTACCGCCATTGTATAAGTGATTACCGACTGCTTTCCGTCAAGCGGGCTCACATCTGTTCTTGATAAATACCGGGCGAATTCATCTGCTGTGTTTACCTCTGCCGAGGTAGAAGGCAACGGTATAGAAGTAGAGTCACCGCCTATGTTAGCTAACAACTGTTCTGATTCAGCGCTGTTTTTAGCTGGTGGCGGCCCGTTACCTAATAAAATTACAAAGAACTTAGAGCAGGTGTCTGTAATATGGCTATCATAGGTGCTATCTAATGCACTAGAAAAAGCACCATCGCCAGGCAACAAGGTTCCTATCGTCAAGTTCCCGGTATAGTCTCTGTTACTATTAAGATCACCATGATAAGCCTCTTGACCAAAGGCATTTCTTGAAACAGGAGCTGCGCCTGATGGGCCACCCCCAAAATATTTAAAGGCTTCGAACATGGCTTCACCCCAAATCGTGCCGCCACTTGTTTTGTTAATAGGGTCGTTGGGGTCAACCGCAATCAAATCAAGTAAATCGATAAAAGCCTGTTTATTGGTAGCGTTCATGGGTCTAAAACCATAACGCACGTAGGCACCATTTGGTTTATCGTTAGTATCACCAAAAACCATCAAACCCAAATTAATGCTGTCATCAATCTTGGGTGACTGTAATAGTTTAATTAAAGCCTGCCTTTCCGCTTCAAATCTGCTTGCTGCACCACCTATTGGATCATTCCAGTTCGCTGTGTTATCCAGAATAATCAAAACATTCGGGTTTGGGCTGCTGGCATCAGGATCGCCCAAAAAGATATCAATATCTGCAGCCTGAACATTAAGTGATAACAATAAGGCCCCAAGGGACAAAATCAGTTTTTTATATGTATGTTTGATAAACATAAGGTTTACCTCGAAATTAAAATTAGCAGCCACTGGCTAGCATTCTCACTTTTATACCTTGAATCGCACCGGCACTTAAATTACTGGAGTCCTTAGCGGTGGCAGTAATGCGCCAGATGGTATCAATTGGCGTTAAACCCTGCATGGGATCGTCAAGGTCGCCGCCAACAGTTGCCGCAAAGTTTGCGCCGTAGCCGCTAGCCCTGAATGAAAACATGCATTGCTTTGTCATTTTTATAAGCTGCCCGTTGATGGTTATATCCTGTGTCGCAATCACAAAATCTTCTTGCACACTAATCATCTGTTCAATGGCTTGTTGAATTTCAAAACGAAGATCTTCTCGTTTGCCTTCGTTAGAAATGATTTTCAAATTAAGATTGCCTGTCTTAATCGACGCAACAGCAATCAAGCTTAAACCAATCAAAAACATCAAACTGATAATCAGCACAGAGCCTTTCTGTTTTTGTTGCCTGAAGAAATTATGTTTCATAATTTTTACTCCCAGAAAGTAAATAGTTTTTTGTGGCTAGTTACTTCCTGCTCGCCTCATGGATAAATTGACAATTCGATAATTACCGTTAAGCACGTTTCGTGGATAAATATCGTTAAAGGGTCCAACCACTTTATCAAGCAAGGTGTATGTATTAGTGTCAACAAAACCGCTATTGACGTTATCGCGCATCAACACAGCAACCTGAACACTCACAACATCTTTAAATTCATCGGCTGTTGGATTTGCTTTGTAAAGATTCGCACCACCACTGCCTAAGGATTCTGCCGCACTGGTATCAATGCCGTATTGAATCTGCATGTCTTCAACGCCTTCAGCTAGCACTTGTGTCTCCAGTTGTAAGACACCGTTCACTGATCGCAATTCCAGCTTTTTTAAACTGGGTAATGGCTCACCACCATCATCATCGGTGCCCGTACATACGCCTGTACCATCTGCTGAAATGGTGCACGGCGATACAAAGAAAACTTCCAATACATATTTTCGAATTTCTGCGCCAAGACGAACGCCAAGCTCAGGATCATCACCCGGATCATCAATATTTCTTTTCACTTTGACAGTTGTTGCATTTCCAGCAGGTGTTGTGCCTTCCTGTGCAACGGAATTGTCAGCATTTAGCTTGGGTGGAACATAACTGGATGCACCAATCTCTATCAAGGTGCTGGCTGGGTTTGTTTGTATATACACATCGCCTGGAATAATCGGGTTTGACCCTGCTGCATCGGTGATGGGCAAACTGCTCGCTCTTCTCAGGATAAGAATATCTGTCCCCGGAACAAAATTGTTATTGGCGATACAGCTCAAGGGCGAAGAGCCTGGTGAGTTGAATCCAAATACTGGCTGATAAATACCGTTCAGGTAGTTGGTAATGGTAAGTACACAGGGGTCTATATAGGTAGTTCTAGGATCTGGATCAATCAGCTCGCCCCAGTAACCTGCCCCCTGAATTTCGCGGCGCAACAGGCTGCCAATATACTGCGATGTGCTTGATCGCGTGGTTTCCTCTGCTATGCGCTCATAATTATTTTTTGACTGAACATAGATTGAGGTGATGCCCATGGTTAACACAAGACCAAGTGATAGACCTATCATCAGCTCTATCAGGGAGTAACCTTTGCTTCTGTTAAGTGCTTCTTGTCTCATAAGTTAGCGCTACCAAAAAATACGGTTTTACTTCAAGTCTGCAAACTGAATCGTCGTGGTAATCACTCTTCTTCTGTCTTCGTTACCATAGGTGCCCTGCGCACAGGGTTTACTCGCATTTGCAGGAATATTAATGGGCTCTGGGCTTTCCCATGCAACCGAGATGGTATAGGTATCCGGGTTTGTGCTTTCATCGATCTCAATACAACCTCTGCCTCTTTTAATCCCCCCTATTGCGGTGCCTGAAGCACTGTCTACCGAGCCCTCGCTTAGCAGGGTATGCCAGGCAAGGATGTCATTATCGGCAATTAATTGTGTTTCGGGGTCGGCAAAACCCCCGCAGGCACCAGGGAGCGTGCCACCTGAGCCCACATAAGGTGCTGATCCAGCTGTAAATGCATAACAGCGTGCAGCCTGTCGATTTTGCTGCATACGCTCAATAATATAATTCAAGGCGCCTTGAGCTTCAGCGCGCCTGCTGGCTTCCATGCTGTTTCTCTGCATGAAGGCCTGTGAACCGATATGCCCAACAAACACGACGGTGACAAAAAACAGGGCCACTACCACCTCAATCATGATGGCGCCTTTCTGATTTTTTAAATGTTGTTGTTGAGGCAGTTTCATGTGTTTAACCATTTGCGCAGTTACCATCATCATTTTTATCTGCCATGGCTCGGGCTGTTCCCATGGAGTTAACAAAAACGCAATGTTTGGGCTCTTCACCATCGGGTTTTGTTAATTCGAAATTCTTTAGCGTACCCGTGATAACCGCTCTGCCATTGGGATAAAAATCGATAAAGGAAGGCCCTGTCAGGAAAATACCATTGCTAAACTCAAAATAACCACCACTCTTCACGATTTGGTTGCCCAAGGTATCGGTACTGTAGACATAGGTATAAACAGAATTGGGATAACGATATAGCCGAACCCTGTCATTGCCCTTGATGGCTTCACTTCTGGCCTTGAGAATCTCCATGGTTAATTCAGACGCCGCAGCTTGAAGCTGATTCCGTTCAATCATGCGCGAAAACGAAGGCCCACCCACTGCCATGATCATGGAGAAAATGACAATCACCACCATGAGCTCAAGCAGCGTGAAGCCTTTTTGCCAGTTCTGTAAGAGGTTTGTATTTCGCATAAACCAGACCATTAACAACCCGTTACTCAGCCCATTTCTCTTGAGGGGATTTATTGCCAAAGGTGTAAACGAGCAAATAATGGTTGGCTTCTGTTGCGTTATAAACCTGGGAGCCCGGCTTTTCAATAAAATAGACATAAGCGTAGTCACCATAATAGCCACCAGAAGCGTAACCATAAGAATAAGTGTAATAATTATCTGTTACCGACTTCGGCAAAGTCATGTTTAGTTGGGCAATATTGGTAGCATAGGCGCCCGTTGCCATCATGTACTGTTCTTGCCTGGCTATGGTTTCCATCATGGTTCGTTTCGCATCGGCCGTGATTCCCCGCCTTATCTGAGATTGGTAGCTTATGGTGCCTACCGTTGCCAACATACCAATAATAGAGAGCGTAATCATGAGCTCTATCAGTGAAAAACCCTGTTGCCTTGAAAATCTGTTCATATTTAGCCCTTTCATCATGCGCATTCCTGTACCACCTTTTTCCTGTTGAGATTAATCCTGCCTTCATCCTAAGCGGGGGCGGCCCTATTTGCTGTTTTCTATTTCTATGTTGAGCAACCTGCCTGCTCGTACGCTAGAGGCAGCTACCCACACTTACTACGTATAATACAGGCATGATAAATGTGACTTAACTCACTTTATCGCCCTGATATGCGCCTTTATCTTGATTGGTATCACTTGACCTCAAAAGCAGACCTTGCATCTGCTTGCACACTTGAATTAGCCCAAGGCTACTTACTCACTCCAGGCGATTCTTTTTGACCTGGATTCAAGCTTGAGAGTCTCAAGCTTCGCTTTTGACTCTTCAGGAACTAGCTGTAGCCAAGCCTGCATGGCATGGCCATGGTTGGCGTTATGCCATACGCTTATCCTTATAATAGTGGTGATAATTTCCTGAACTTCCCCAGATTCCGGGTCAAGAAACTGCTCATGCCTGAAGCCCAGAAACTCCTGAAGGTATTCGAGCTCGTTCTCCTTCTGTATCGCTTGTATTGCTGCCTGGTGTTGCTGCCAAAGCTGCTCATGACTTTGGCTGAAACCCTGATTCGCATTATCAACAATCTGCATGGTTGAGAAAAAGTCAGCCATCCCGTCAAGGGTAAAGTTCGTCTGAAGAAGACTATCTTCAAGGCTTAATAGGCGGTCTTCCATCAAATAGAAGTTTTGGTAGGCGCGGATTTGATCGCCATCATTCAGGGTAAAAAAACGAATATTTTCCAGGCTAGTAAAACAAGCCAGAGACACGATTAACAGGAAAATCATACCTGTGACCAAGACCAGGCCCTTTTGTTTGTAAATGGCTGTCTGTTTCACCTTGAAACCCCCTCTCTCAATAAGGGCGATTTCTAAGGTTGACCAGAAAATGAAGCGGCTCATAAAAATAAGCATCATTCTTTTCCGTCTGGAAGGTGGCATCCGCAAGTTGAAAGGCTTTTACTTCACTGTCATGGTCTTCCATACACTCAGAAGCAAGCAATAGATCCACGGCAACAGACTCCACGGCTTGCCAGTCTTCTGGCTTTAGGTCCCTTGCATTTCTAAGCACGCCGTTATGAAGGTATTGAAATTGCATTTGCACAATGCCGCTGACTACTTCTTCGGCATTCATAAATCCATCGCTGTTGTTATATTCTCGAAACAGTGCGCGCACCGTTTTTCCTGAACATTGCCGGGAGGTTTCTCGAAGATGGTAAATATAGGTTTTCACTTCATACAATCCTTGATTAGAATCCGTTTCGAGTTCATTGCTGTAATAATCCTTATCCTTCGCCTTAAAAAGTTTTCCTTCATTAAGCGAAGTTTTCATATAGAGCTTGTTGCTATCACTGGTCTTGGAACTTACTGCATCGGTCGCTTGCAAATAACGCAACACCAGCACATCGCCTTCAGGAAACACGGAATCAAGACAGGAAAATTTTTCAGGAAGGCCATCAAAACCCAGAATGGAAGGAAACAACATGCGTGAAAAACGCTCGTCATCTTTAAAGCATTCTGGCGTAAAGTTTTCCCGTGTTGCGCTACCACCAATGCTTGAATTGTTTTTTAAGCCTGCAAAAAATCCAGCACGCCTGATATCTTTTTCAAGCAGTTGTCTTGCCAGGCTTCCTGTCTCCTGTATTAACAGGCTTTGATGTGCAAGTCGGTTGGATTTTGCAATTTGAATCAAGACTTGTGTGCTCATCGTTAACAACACACTGCCAAGAAACATGGCAATCAGGATTTCTACTAAGGTAAATCCTTTTTGCTTTAACATTACAAGCGCAGGCAGTTTTCTGGGGCTTCTTCGTTAATGGGCGCCACAATTTCTTCACAGTTATTCACTGTTTGCTGTGAAGATACCCAGAGAATGGAAACGTGGCTTGTTGTTTCCTGATCTATATGGCTGCTGACATAAGGAATTTTTTCCGATAACTCCTTTTCCCACAAAGGCAAAAGATAATTTTCTGATTCAGCATTTTTTCGTGCGAGCTCCAAAATTTCATGGCGTGAAATAGCTAAACTTAAGGCCCTGTTTTTCTGAAAAGCATCTTGAATCATTCGATTCATATTGATTTGCATGGACACCATGCCAAGCATGGAAAAACTGAATAAAGACATCGCAACCATTACTTCTATAAGCGAAAAACCCTGAACGGTTTTTATAGTGCGCGTGCTTTTCTTGAATAAAAAAATTCCTGACATCCTTGTCACCTGTATTAACATCCGCATGTTTTTCACATGCATGCCTTTCACATACATGCTTTCACCAATTATTGGACGAGCGATTATAGCGCGCGCTGTTGCTGATTCAGCAGAAAGAAAGTGATGTTAAAACGCTATTATTTTCTCGCTACTCAACCGTAACGCTTTTCGCAAGGTTTCTTGGCTGATCCACATCGGTGCCCTTTATAAGGGCAACATGATAAGCAAGTAATTGAAGAGGAATGGTGTAAATGATTGGCGCAAGCAGCTCAGGAACAGAGGGCATGCGAATTTCATGAAGATCAAGGCTGTCTAGTGATGCCAGCTTCTCATCAATAAAAACAAAAAGCTCTCCACCTCTTGAAGCCACTTCCTGAATATTTGATTTAAGTTTTTCATAAAGCTCATCGTTGGGGGCAACCGTAATGATGGGCATGTCCTTATCTACCAGCGCTAAAGGACCGTGTTTTAATTCCCCTGCAGGATAAGCTTCAGCATGTATATAGGAAATTTCCTTGAGCTTTAAAGAGCCTTCCTGGGCAACGGGATATTGCACGCCTCGCCCAAGAAACAAGGCATGTTCTTTTTCAGCAAAAGCCTGTGCAAGCTGTTGAATCCTGTCGTTTAATTGAAGCGTCTGCTCGACATATCCAGGCAAATCTTTTAATGATTTAACCAGGTTTTTTTCAAGCGCTTCTGCATCATTTACTTTTTTCGCTTTTAACAATGTTATTAATAGCAGCAGCAAGGCTGTTAATTGTGTTGTAAAGGCTTTGGTTGATGCCACACCAATTTCCGGGCCGGCGTTTGTCATAAGCACAAGAGATGACTCTCGCACCAAGGAACTGCTGTGCACATTACATATACAAAGTGTGCTCAAAAACCTTTCTCTAACATCCTTAAGAGCTGCAAGCGTGTCTGCTGTTTCACCACTTTGTGAAATGGTGATCAACAAGGCATTGGGTGGAATGACTTTGTTGCGATACCGATACTCGCTTGCCACTTCAACCTGACACGGAAGGCCAACCATTGACTCAATCCAGTATCGAGCAATGGCGCCAGCATGATAGCTTGTACCACAAGCAACAATCTGTACGAATTCAATTTGCGCTAACACCTCATCTGCATTAACGCCGAGAATGTGTGGCAGGATTCCTTCTTCGCCTAAACGATTTTCCAGTGTTGCCTGAATGGATTTTGGTTGTTCAAAAATCTCCTTTTCCATGAAATGTCGAAACATGCCTTTCTCGGCATGGTCTTGTCCAAATGTGTATTCGGAAACCGTTCTTGAAACTTCGTTTTGTTGAACATCAAAAATTGAAAAACTATTTGTCTCTATACAAGCAACATCACCTTCCTCAAGATAGATAAAACGATTGGTGACAGACTGTAAGGCAAGCACATCAGAACCGACATAGTTTTCGCCAAAGCCTAGACCAAGAACCAGAGGGCTACCATGTCGAGCACAAATCATGGTGTCTTCTTCTGTTTTGGATATAACAACCAAGGCATAAGCGCCTTTGATTTTCTTGCAGGCTTCCTGAACTGAGCTCAATAAACTTAGGCCTTGTTTTCTAAAACTTGCGATTAAATGAACAATCACTTCGCTGTCGGTTTCTGATGTAAATTGATAACCCGATGCCTGTAACTCTTTTTTCAGGAGCTCAAAATTTTCGATAATGCCGTTATGAACTAATGCAATATCTTCAGATAGATGGGGATGAGCATTCCTTTCACTTGGTTGGCCATGTGTTGCCCAACGCGTATGGGCAATGCCTAGATGCCCTTCTATGGGATTTATCAACAAAGCGTCTTCTAAGGCTTTTACTTTTCCCTGTTTTTTTTCAACATGGA
>JBECKS010000238.1:0-6074 GCA_040235395.1 Pseudomonadales bacterium
TAATTACCCGTGGAGAAGGACAAAGGTCGTATAAGATTTCAAATGACTCTAAGGCTAAAGTTATTTTTGAACTTTTTGAGTTCAATGGGCTTGCAGAATTAGAATCTAAGCGAAATGATGGTTTGAATATATCATTTTGTCAGTCACGCATAAGTCATCAGCCGCGCTTTGCTGGTGTCAAACATCTTAATCGTCTGGAAAATGTCTTGTTAGCTTCTGAGCCTCATTTAGCTGGTTTTCATGAGGCTTTTGTATTTGATGATGAGGATTATCTTATTGAAGGACTGTCATCAAATGTTTTTTTATTAAAAGAAGAAACATTATCAACTCCCTTGCTTGATAAGGCTGGTGTTGAGGGTGTTGTTAAGGCTTGGATAAAGTCAGAATTACAGACCGCTAATGTTTTCTTTAAGGAAAAGCGTTTAGTAAGGGATGACATATTGGCGGCAGATGCAATTTTAATGACAAACTGCATAATGGGAATCTGCAAAGTAAGTAGTATCGATCAATGCCATTGGAAATCTGATGACGCCAAGCTTAATGTTTTTTTAGAGCGGCTAAACCTAGACCAAGTGAGTTTCTAAAGTCATGTCGGGATTATTAAAGTTCATTTCGCTAACTCTTCTTGTTGCAGGCTTAGGCATGGCAATCCTTTGTGTCAGATTTTTAAATGAACCGCTAAATCTTTCAGAAGAGGGGCTGCTTTTTGAGCTATCAAAAGGTGAATCCTTAGGACATTTGGCTAACAAACTTGCAAAGCAAGGCGTCATTGAACATCCATTCATGTTTAAGCTCTATGGTCAATTAGTCGGCGCCGATAAAAGCCTGAAAGCAGGCGAATATTTTTTCGAGAGAGGCATAAAAATTCCAGAGTTGTTCAGGCAGCTTAACAAAGGGGGAACCTTTCAAAGGAGTATTACCTTTGTAGAGGGCTGGACACAGAAAGAATTGTTTAATGCCATTAAACAGAATTCAAATTTACGCTGGGATACGGATGAAGAATCATTGCTTCAAACACTTGATTTGGAAAGCGATAGTCTGGAAGGAATGTTTTTTGCTGACACTTATTTTTTCAGTAAAAACCAGAGCGCTAGAAATTTGTTAATAAAATCTCATGAGGATCTTGAGCGCGTCCTGATTGAAGAGTGGGAAAGCCGGAATGAAAATTTACCCTTAAAAAATTCGTATCAGGCATTAATTCTGGCTTCGATTGTTGAAAAGGAAACCGGACTTGCAAGCGAAAGGCCATTAATAGCGGGTGTTTTTATTAATAGGCTAAATGCTGGTATGCGTCTTCAAACAGACCCAACGGTAATTTATGGCTTGGGAGAAAGTTATCAGGGGAATTTAACTAAACTCCATTTGCAGACTTATACGCCTTACAATACTTACCGGATTCCTGCTTTACCGCCTACGCCAATTGCGATGGTGGGGAGGGAATCCATTCATGCAGTGTTACATCCAGAAGAAAGCGACTACCTTTATTTCGTGGCAAAAGGTGATGGTAGCCACTTTTTCTCTTCGACACTGGAGCAACATCAGTCGGCTGTAAAAGAGTATCAGTGGAAGCGTGTGAATAACTACCGTTCAGCGCCAGTAGCGAACTAAATAAAGTGTTCTTATGAATCAAGTTCAGAAGCGTGGAAAATTTATCACTATTGAAGGAGGTGAAGGTGTTGGGAAGTCTTCCAATATCGCTTTTATTCAGTCGTGGGTGAAAAAGAACTTGAGTCGAGAATTGGTTCTAACACGTGAGCCTGGCGGGACTCCATTAGCTGAAGAAATCAGGGAGCTGTTTATTGTTCCAAGAGATGAGCTGGTTGATGAAAATACTGAACTCTTATTGGTTTTTGCAGCAAGAGCACAACATATTGCGCGTGTAATCAAACCAAATCTTGAACAAGGTTGTTGGGTTTTAAGTGATCGTTTTACTGATGCAACCTTTGCATACCAGGGAGGAGGAAGGGGGCTTGATACTAAAGTCATTCTTCAACTGGAACGGATTGTTCAAAAAGACTTACAACCCGACTTAACTATTTTGCTCGATTTGCCTGTAGAAGAAGGATTAAATAGGGCGAGTGAGCGTGGTGATTTCGATCGAATTGAAAGGGAAAAAATTTCTTTTTTTGAGGATGTGAGAAATGCCTATCTAAGAAGAGCTCAAGAAGACCCGGATCGTTTTGTGATTATTGATGCGAGCCAAGCTTTAGATAAAGTTCAGTTGGATATATCTAATGCTCTGGAAGTTTTCTGTAATGAGTCAGGAGAGATGCAGTGAGCAAAGCTGATTCTGAAGAGTTAATGGAAGAGTCAAGACTCTCGGTTCAATTTCATCCCTGGCATAGTCATCAAAAGAAGATGTTAATGGAATTGATGCATTCTGGTCGTTTGCATCATGCATTTTTATTATTCGGACCAAAAGGCATTGGTAAGTTTGATTTTGCCTGTGCAGCAGCAGCGACAATGCTTTGCGAAAACCCCAGTGAAAACAATGCCTGCGGATTATGCCGTGCCTGTGTCATGTTCCAGGCATATACTCATCCTGATTTTTTTCTGCTTCAACCGGCAGAAGAAGGCAAACAGATTGTTATTGATGAAATTCGAACCTTAACTTCTTTCATGAGCAAGTCAGCGAGCAGGAGAGGTAAGAGGGTGGTTATTATAGATGACTGCGATCAGCTAAATAATGCAGCGTCTAATGCCTTGTTAAAATTTCTTGAAGAACCCGGTGATGATGTTCATCTTTTTCTTGTTTGTCAGCAAATTGAAAACCTGTTACCGACGATAAATAGCCGCTGTCAGAAACTAGCATTTTCAAGTATTGATAAGGATAGAGTTGCTGAATGGTTAACAAATCAAGGCGTAGATCCTGCTGTAATGTCAGATGCCTTGTTTGAGTTTGCAAATGGCTCACCCGTGGATGCTTTGGAGCTAGTCGATTCCCGGATTTTTATTGAGCGAGAAAAAATCCTGTCCTCCCTGTCAAAGTCATTGTCAGGAGAGTTATCTATGTTTGCAGCCTTTAGGTCGCTTGAGGCTTACGACTTAATTATTCTCATGAAAGTATGGCATTCATGGTGTCTGGATGTATTGAGAATACAATCTGGTGTTGATGCTCATCATTTGCGCTTTCAAACTATGTTAATTGCGTTGGAGCAAGTGGCGTCTATGCTTAAGGAAAACGATTTACCAGCTTTTATGGACCGGCTTCTACTTGAGTGTAACCAATTACAGAAAGGTTCAACGGTAAACCAGTCTTTGCTGCTGCAAGATCTCTTGGTAGCTTGGAGTGGTTTGAAGTAAGAAGTCTTGATGTAAGCTTTCCTTATACGCTAAGCTTGCTTCCTAAGTGGTTGGTATAACTAATAAATCAAGAAATCAGGGTGGTATTTATGGCTCCCAAAATGCCTGGCAGAAGCGGGATTCTTAATTTAACAATTCAGGATAAGGCAGTTTTGTACGCGGCCTACATGCCTTTCATTTCTAATGGTGGTTTGTTTATTCCAACCAATAAGGCATATAAGTTGGGTGATGAAGTATTCCTGTTGTTGACTTTGATGGATGAGCCCGAAAAGATTCCTGTCGCAGGAAAAATCGTATGGATTACGCCTGCTGGCGCTCAGGGAAATAGGGCTGCTGGTATTGGCATTCAGCTGGAAGGCGGAGATAAAACCTTAAAAACCAAGATAGAGACTTATCTAGCTGGTAGTGTCGAGTCTGGGCGCCCAACCCATACAATGTAACTGCTGCCTTACCGAATATTTTTTTTCAGCACTTCAATTGCCTGTTCGATTCGTCTTCTCGGTGTGTAGAAGTGAGGGGAGAATCTTATGCCCATGCCTCTATTAACGCAGATAATTCCCTCAGACATAAGTTTGTTTCTTAAAACATGATTTTCCTGACCTTCAATGCTAAAGGTAATGATTGCGCTCTGGTATTTGGCTTCCTGGTTTTCGTGAATAGTGCAATTAGCAAGACTTTTAAGTTGATTGCGTAATTCATTTGAAATAGCTATTAAATCCTTTTCAATGCAACCCATTCCATATTCTTCAATCAAGCTCATGCTTGCATGAAGGCCGTGCACTCCAAGCATATTTGGGCTTCCGCATTCAAATTTACGGCCGCTAGACGCTATTTCCCAGGTCTTGACGTTGTAATTACCAGCGTCCCTAACCATATGCCATCCGTATTCATTTACGTTCATCTTTTCCCTAATGGCTTTTCTGGAATAGAAAAGTCCAAGCCCTTCGGGGGCCATTAGCCATTTGTGCCCGTCAGCCACAACAAAATCTGCCTGGCACTTTTCCACATCGAAGTGATATGCGCCCAGGCTCTGTATGGCATCAACACAGAATAGAACATTGGCCTGTTGGCAGTATGCACCAAGCTTAGATAAATCGAGGCGTAGACCGCTGGCATACTGAATTGAACTAATGGCTAACATTCGCGTTTGTTTTGAAAACTGTGCTGCTATGGATGCTTCAATGTTTTCACCCTTGAGAGAGACTTCTTTCACCTTGACCCCGAAGTGAGCTAAGGACTCCCAAACAATACGATTTGAAGGAAATTCTTCATCGCTGATCAATATTTCGTCTCCTTCACTCCAGTCCAGACCATAGGCAATCATCGACAGTCCTTCTGATGTGTTCTTTACAAGGGCTATATCTTCTGTTGAGGGCGCGTTGATCAGTTTTCTGAGCTTTTCCCTGAGTTGAGCTTCCTTTTCTTCCCACTTGGGGTATCGGCTGGCGCCTAAATGTATGTTTTCTTCGGCAAATGCCTTGATTGCATCGGCCGTACGTTTGGGCCAGGGAGAAACTGCTGCATGGTTGAGGTAGCAAATGTTTGAATCTAAAGGAAATTCTTCAACTAAATTAACGGCCATAAAACTTGCCCCTTACTGAGCTTTATTTGAGAATGTCTGTACTTATTTAAAATTTAAAGAGGTTGTCATGGACAAGTTTAAAACCTTTGGCTTTGTTGCGTTAGTGATTTGCTTTTCTTTTGTTTTTTCACCATCAGTTTTTGCTGATGCAATAGGGCTGACTGCATCAGTGACTCAATGGTCACCGAGTTGGGATGGTAATTTGGGAAATGGTGATTTAGAAGGTGATATGTCATTAGATGATGATAAAAGCACAGGTTTTTCCATCGCATTTGAACATCCGGTTCCAGTATTTCCGAACATTAAATTTCAGTCGACACCTTTAAGTACAAAAGGTACTTCAACTTCTAGTTTTTCTATGGGTACGGTTAACGTTATTTCATCTGACGATATAGACCTTGCCTTTGATAGCTATGACGCTATTTTTTATTGGCAAGCGCTAGATAACTGGGTATCTCTTGATTTGGGTTTGGCAGCAAGACAATATGATGGGGAGCTTTTAGTAAATGGTGTGTCAGAAGTAGACGGCAGTATAGTATTACCCATGCTCTACACAGGAGCGCGTTTTGATCTGCCTTTAAGTGGTTTTTATGGAAGAGGAGAGCTGTTATTCGTGAGTTATGGTGGTAGTTCAATCCATGATTTTCAGTTTGGTTTGGGCTATGAATCTTCTTTACATTTGGGTGCAGAATTAGGCTTGCGAAGCTCAAGCATTTCACTTGATGATGTAGAGGATTTTGATACGGATATCAGTGCTTCTGGTGCTTATTTTTCACTAAGTTTCAGTATCTAATTGTTTAGGGCGGAATTAGGTTTTGGTGGTATATCCATACTTTTTTTGGCAACAAAAATAAGTGCCTGAATCCGCCTATAAGTTACTCATTTCTCTAGGGAAAATCTTCCCTCTGTGGTAAAATTCGGCACTTAATTTCAAGCCGTAAAAGACTTAAAAAATCTCACCAAAACGGCTGTATTTTCCTACTTTTGAATTAAACGAAGGCCCTGTATTCATGTCCGATTTGGCGAAAGAAATTATCCCTATCAATATTGAAGATGAGTTGAAGCAATCTTATCTCGATTACGCGATGAGCGTGATTGTTGGGAGGGCATTGCCAGATGTCAGGGATGGTCTTAAACCCGTTCATAGACGGGTGCTTTTCGCCATGGATGAATTGGGCAACTCATGGAA